>JAEZDL010000244.1 GCA_023418095.1 Bacteroidota bacterium | reverse complement strand
GAATATCCCATCATGCGCCACATGATGAACCTGGAAAGCGTGGTGACCTATGAAGGCACCCACGACATACACCTGCTGATCACCGGCCAGGAAGTGACCGGCCTTGCCGCGTTCAAATAAGGCGGATCGGTCCGCACTTTGAATGCGAACCTTCATGCAATGGATCCAGCTCACCGATCAGGCGCAGCTCACCGCGATCGATGAACTTTCGAAGGAAAGACCCGTGTTGATCTTCAAACACAGCACTCGGTGTATGATCAGCGGCCTGGTGTTGAACAGGCTTGAACGTGACTGGCCGGGCCAGTTGGACAACGACCTACCCGTCTATTTTCTCGATCTGCTTCGCCACAGACCTCTATCCGATGCAATTGAAGCACGCTATGGCGTTGAACACGCATCGCCACAGGTGTTGTTGATCCGCAACGGCGCGTGTGTGCATACCGCCTCGCACCTGGAGATCCATCACGCGGATCTGATGGAGCAACTCGGTTGAATCGTCAGCGCAGGATGGTCACGTGGCCTGTGAAGTTGCGGCCGTCCTTCAATTTCAACTCGTAGTAGTACGTGCCATCGGGCAGATCCAACCCACCCCAGTTGTTGCGGTAGTTGGCCGTATCGAATACGCGATTTCCCCACCGGTTGAAGATCGAAAGTTCGTTCTCGTAATACTGCACGTTCTCCATCACGAACAGATCGTTCTCCCCATCGTTGTTCGGCGTGAACACGTTCGGTATGATGATCTCCTCCGGCAGGATCATGAAGGTGATCGCATATGTATCCGTACAACCGGCGGCTGTTGTGATCTGAAGCGAGATCGTATGGGTGCCGGGAAGCGCATCCTCCCAAAGCAGGTTGCCACCGGCAGGCTGCACCACGTTCCCATCCAGGATCCACACATATTCCGTTATGGGTGCACCATTGCCGTTCGATCCGTCGGTGAAGACAATGCTGGCCCCAACGGGTTGTGGTGATGGAAGATCGGGCCAGAAGTACGCATCGGGCTGCGGATGCGCGGTGATGGATCCATCGTAGAAACCGGTGCAACCATATTCCGTGATGGTAAGCGTTACCGGTTGCACACCGAGCGTGGGGAAGGTCACTTCCACCTGTGGCGTGCTCGCGAAGGATGGATCGCCCCAACCCAGGTACCACGCCACCGTGGAATTCGGGATCGTCATTCCTTCCGCTGTAAGCACCGTCTCCAATGGTCCGCATGTGGTGTCGGGCAGATCGAAATAAGGTGTGGGCGTGGGATAAAGCGCATACGTGACAATCGCCGTATCGGCGCACACCGCGCCGGGATTCACGATCAGGGAGATCGTGTAGGTGCCGTAGTCCGGATATGTGAAGATGGGTTGTTCTTCAGTGGAAACATCGCTCGAGAGATCCGGTACCCCGAAGTCCCAGATCAATTCCTGGCCACCGATGCTGTTGTTCTGGAAGGGGATCGTGAGCTCGCCGGTGCAGAATTGCGTTTGCGGCGCGATGGCGGCTTCCACCGTTGCATCGCAGGGAACCACGGAGAAGAGGAAATCACGGATCGATTCCAGAAGCAGCTGGCCATTCCTGTATTCCTTCACGCTTACGCCGATCACATAATTCCCGACAAGTGTGGGATGCACTGTGAGCAACCCGGTGACCGGATCGATCGAGAGCGGAGGCGATGAATCCATCTGGTAGCTTTCGGAATAATCCGTCTCCCAAGGAACGGGGACATAGGGCGGCGGATCGGATTGGAAGGGATAGGCATTCCCCAGTGAACCGCCGATATATGGCGTAGTCAAGGAATACACCAGGCTATCTCCATCCGGATCCGTGGCGGAATGATCGAAGGTCATGTCCTCGTTCAAACAAAGGCCTACTGGTGGCAGGGCATTGAAACGGGCGGAACTGTTGGCAGCGAACTCCTGATCGGGGATCTGGATGGTAACCGTGATACCGATATCCGTGGGATTCATGATGTTCACGGCATTGGGCTGCCTGCAGCACCGCTGGAAGGAGATATGATAACCACCGCCGATCGCTGGCAGATCCATGATCGTGGTGTACGACGTCATTTCTATACAAACTTCGGGCGGTAGCGTAAGGCAGGGACTATCCAATTCCACTGGGATCGGGATCCGCCCGGTATACGGTATCTCGTAAAGATCGATGGGAATACCGTTCGCATCAAAGACCGTTAACCTTCCAGTGAGATCGAAATCGGTGGACGCAGAACACTCGCGGTAAAGTGTAAGCGTTACTTCATACTGATCGCCACCGAGGTACACATAGTACAATTCACCGCCAATGATGTGACTTGCCTTGGCACTGAAGTGCATACCTGCGAAGGCGATGCACAGGACCACCAGTAGATGCCTCGGTCGGAACATGCACGCAATATAGTGGAACCTGCGCTACCATTTCAAGATCATCGCCACGCCACGATCGGGATCTCGATCACGATAGTGCCACCGATCCCGCACCAACCGCCATCGGCCGGGGTGGAGCCTCCGTAAATTTGTACCGGAACCAGGGCGCGGTGCAGGAGATCATCGAAGTTTTTCAATACTTGACCAATGCCGAGAAGCTGGCCGCGCTGGTCACCATCTATGGTGGCCTGTACATCGTGGCCCTGATCATCTTCGCAGAGACCGGGCTGTTCGTGGGTTTCTTCCTGCCAGGGGATTCGCTCCTCTTCATCTCCGGTGTGATCATCGCAAATTCAGCAACACCCACCGATGTGGATGCTGTCAACCTCATCTATTGGATCACGCTGATCACGATCGCGGGCATCCTTGGCAACCACCTGGGTTATTATTTCGGTAGAAAGACCGGGCCACGGCTGCTGGTGCGCAAGGATTCACTTCTCTTCAAGCGGAAATACGTATTGCAGGCGAAGGAGTTCTATGATCAGCATGGCGGCCGTGCGATCATCATGGCGCGCTTCTTCCCGATCATCCGCACCTTCGCGCCCATCGTGGCCGGGGTCGTGCATATGGATCGGACGAAATACTTCCTGTACAACGTGGTGGGATCGATATTCTGGGTCACCAGCATGATCCTTACAGGCTTCTACCTTGGCGAGAACGAGTGGGTGAAGAACAACTTCGAGAAGATCATCCTGGGCATAGGTGTGATCACGTTCTTCCCCGTACTCTACAAGATGTTCAGTAAAAAGAAGTCCGTGATCGTTCATGTAGGGAAGGAGGCCGTGGAGGAAAGTCTTGGCCTGAACGAACCAGACCGGAAGAAGATCCCTAACGATCCATCGCGACCGGAGTAGGGATCTCCCGATCCTTTCGCATCTTTGTTCATAACCAATCATAGTTCATGGAGATCCAACGCGTTTCCGCTGGGGAGATCACCCAGAAGGAATTCTATAACGAATTCTGGAAAAAAGGCATTCCGCTGGTCTTCAAGGACGCCAGCCGAAAATGGAAGGCGTACGGCACCTTTACCCCGGAATTCTTCCGCAAGAATTTCGGTGATCGGAAGACCGAAGTGGATGGTGTGACCTATACCATGAACGAGATCCTCGATCTGGTGGAAGGAAAGGATACCAGCCGCCCGGTGCCGTACCCGTGCAAATACCACATCAGAACGCAGCTACCGGAACTGGCGGGCCATATGGATCCATTGGATCTTGGATATGCCAGGCCGAATTGGCTTGAAAGCCGTTGGTTCAGCATTGGTAACTGGGGGAACGTGACCGAACTCTTCATCGGCGGGCCTGGCGGAAAATTCCCGTTCATACATATCGATTATTATCACCTCAGCGCCTGGATCAACCAGTTGTATGGCGATAAGGAGTTCACCGTGTATCCGCGCGAACAGGCACACTTGATGTATCCCGATCCGAAGGATCCGTGGAAGTCGCTGGTGAACGATCCCGAGAACCCCGACTATGACCGGTTCCCCTTGTTCCGGGAAGTGACCCCGTACCGGTTCACCATAAGCGCCGGCGAATCGCTCTACGTGCCGTTCGGGCTGTGGCATACGGCGAAATCACTTACCGTTTCCATGTCCGTCGCGTACGATCTGATGAACGCGGAGAATTTTCCTGATTTCCTGCGTGACGTGTGGGGTTTCCGCAAGGATGGGAACAAGCTGAAGGCCGCGGCCATTACCGGATATGCGGCAATGGCCGGGACCTTGTGCAAACTCGAGGACATGGTGGGGATCCAACGAAAAAGCGATCGGGCGTGATATCGAATTCATAATTCCCGATAACTTGCCGCCGGATCCGATCGGCGGTTCGTTCTTGATCTGGCCACTGGATCGGATCCACCACCTACGGGACCGATCGATCCACAGGAAATAGATGGCGTTCAATTCCATTCAGTTCCTGGTCTTCTTCGTGGTGGTGATCACCGCTTTCTTCGCATTGCGCAGGCTGGCACATCGGCACATGCTGTTGCTGGCGGCCAGCATTTATTTCTACATGTGCTGGCGGCCTGAATATGTGCTGCTTCTCATTTTCTCTTCACTGATCGATTATTGGGCTGCGATCAAGATGGGGCAGCGGCCCGATATACGCGATCGAAGACCGTTCCTGATCATCAGCCTCATCTCCAACCTGGGGCTGCTCTTCTTCTTCAAATACTTCAGCTTCGTGAACGAGAACCTTCGGGACCTCGTGGAACCCTGGGCCGGTTATCCGGTGCCCATGATCGATGTGCTGCTTCCGGTAGGCATCAGCTTCTATACGTTCCAGACCATGAGCTACTCGATCGATGTGTATTGGGGCCATGCGAAGCCGGAACGCAACATCAACATCTACATGCTTTTCGTGAGCTACTTCCCGCAGTTGGTGGCCGGGCCGATCGAAAGGGCACCCAACCTGATCGCACAGTTCAAGCTCAAAGCAGTCTTCGATCGGCCACGGGTGATAAGCGGGCTCAAGCTGATGGCCTGGGGCATGTTCAAGAAGGTGATGATCGCCGATCGGGTGGCGCCGATGGTGGACCATGTGTACAATTCCGTGGGCGCCCACGAAGGGCCGGCCTACCTCCTCGCCACCCTGCTGTTCGCCATACAGATCTATTGCGATTTCAGCGGTTACAGCGATATAGCGATCGGTGCCGCACGGGTGATGGACGTGGACCTGATGCGCAATTTCCGGAGCCCCTATTTCAGCAGATCCATCTCCGAGTTCTGGCGCCGCTGGCACATCAGCCTCAGCACCTGGTTCCGCGATTACGTGTACATACCCCTGGGCGGCAATCGCACGATCCGCTGGCGCTGGTACTTCAACCTTTTCATCACCTTTTTCCTCAGCGGGATCTGGCATGGTGCGAACTGGACCTTCGTGATCTGGGGCGCCCTGCACGGCTTCTACCTCATCTTCGCCACGATCACCACCGGGCGCAAACAACGCATCAATTCGATCTTGAAGCTCGATCGTTCACCTGTCCTGCTCGGTGCGATCCAGATGATCACCACGTTCGTGCTGGTATGCATCGGCTGGGTGTTCTTCCGGGCGAACAACATACAGGATGCCTTTACGATCTTCCGTGAAATGGGAACGGACGCTTCCGTGCTTTTCGGTGCAGAGGCATCACGGTTGTACGCCGGACTACTCGGATCGATGTACAGTGAAATGGTGCTCGCGATCGGTGCGATCGGTGTTTTGATCCTGGTGGACGCGCTGCAGAACCTGCCCGGCGGGGTGAACGGGATCCTTGCGCGGCGGCCTGCGTGGCAGCGTTGGGCGGTGTACTACTGCTTCATCGGTTCCATGATCTTCTTCGGCGCTTATTACCGCACGGTGGATTTCATCTATTTCCAATTCTGATGGATCTGCGCCGCTTCCTCCGCCAGGTCTTTCTCCTTCTGCTTCCGTTCGTGCTCATCCTTGGCGCCGTGGCCATCGTTGATCCCTATTCCATGTTCGGATCGGAATTGATCGTGAACAATGGGTTGAAACGCAGGAACCTGGATCACAGTGGGCGCACCATGTCCTTCAGCAACGTGATGTGGAAGATGCTCGAATTCAAGCGCGATCCGCAGCCCAATGTGATCATCGGCGATTCGCGCCTTTCCTATTTCGATCTTGATCACCTTCGGAAGGTCGCCGGTGAGGATCATTACAATTTCGGGGTACCGGGCGGCAATCACCGCACAACTTTCGATCTGTTCCAGTATGCCGATAGCGTGGGCGATCTGCGCAAGGTGTACCTCCAGGTCTCCTTCCGCACCATGCGGCCGGACATGAACTGGGATATCGTGCAGGAACCTTCAGTGCTTACGGACCGGCCGCTTCTGTACCTCACCAACCGCCGCGTGATCGAAGCCGCTGCGCTGAACCTTTACAGCCTTGCGAAGGGCGATGGGATGAAGTACGATGAATTGCCGCCCGATCAATGGGATCGGGTGATCGCCATGGAGAAGGAGAACATCGATGGCTTCGCGATGGATGATCGGATCTTCGATCGGATCGGGCGGATCGCGGAACATTGTAAGGAGAAAGGGATCGAACTCGTGCTGCTCGAATATCCCATGCATCCCGATCTGCAGGCGATGTACAGGGATGCCGGACTGCTGGACCTTCGCGAACGATACGTAAAGCGCATGCGATCCATCGCACCATACATCGATCTTGATGTGCCCGGGCTCTTCCCCGCCGATCGTGCGCTCTGGCGCGATCCGCTCCACCTCACTCCGGAGCTGCAACGTATGCTGATCGACCACGCCTGGGGTCAACGATCCGCCGTTCCGATCAATGGGAAAGCACGTTGATCATCGCCATGCCGGTACTGTTCACCTCCACCTTCGCCGGTGAACCGGTATATTTCACACTGCTCGCCCCCGAAGCTTCCGCACGCAATTCATCCTTCACCTGCAGTTCGATCGCAGAGGCACCGCTTGCTTCCACCGAGGACTTTCGGGTCTGCAACCCCAACGCATGCAATTGCGAAGCGCCCGAGACATCGGCCTGCAATTCACCGGTCTCTCCGGCGATCGTGGCGATCGCAGTGCCACTGAGATCGATCTCCATTTCGGTGCAGGTGATGCGCACGACTTGTGCTTCCGATATACCGGAGAGTGAAAGATCGAATTCCGCGGATCGCACTTCTTCGATCATGATCTTCGTGATCCCGGAAGCCTCCACTTCCTCCAAAGCCGGAGTGGTGATCAGCAGCACGATCTCGTCATGCTTCTTCATTTCCTTCCCGTTGGGCAGATCCAGTGAGATCGAGATCGCATCATCGGAATGCTTCACTTTCAAATGTTCCACAAGCTCGGCCGGGCCGTAAGCAGCGACAGATGGCCGGTCGCCGGTGCGAACGACAGCCTGCAGAATGCTGGAGATCGAGACGCGATCGAAATCTCCCACTTCGAAGGTGCGCGAGGGATCGCCTGCCGGCACTTTCACCAGCGGATCATCACCCTTCTCCTTCAATACCACCGCTGGTTCCGATGGCTTTTCGCTGATGATACCCGGCCAGGTGATACAGATCGCAACAGCGAGAAAAAGAGCGGAAAAGGAATGGGTGCTCATCGCGATGAATTTGATATGATCAAAATTAGATCGGTGCCCATGCTCTTCCGATCGCACGGGATAACCTTCCATCAAACCGTTCGGAACATGATCGGGCTTATGCATTTCGAGGCTGTGCGGAACGATCGTGAAAAACATCTTTTGGATCGAAAGGCCCATGAACAGTACCTTCGATCTATGAGCAAGGTGATGGAGAGAAGGTGGAGGTTGAAGGATGCTGCGGACGATTCGATCGCGGAGAAACTGGTGCACGAACGCTGCACATTGGAGGCGGCACGGTTGCTCGTACAACGCGGCATCATAGATCGCGATAGTGCTTCCACGTTCTTCAGGCCGGAGCTGTCCCAACTGCACGATCCGTTCCTCATGGCGGGCATGCAGCAGGCCGTGGAACGGATCGAACGGGCGCTCGGCGACAATGAACGCATCATGATCTACGGCGATTATGACGTGGATGGCACCACGGCGGTCGCGCTGGTCTACGCGTTCCTGAAGAAATTCACCGGCAATATCAGTTTCTACATACCCGATCGGTACGCCGAGGGATACGGGATCTCTTTCGCCGGGATCGATCATGCCGCGACCGATGGCGTTACGCTGATCATCGCGCTTGATTGCGGGATCAAAGCGCTGGACAAGGTGGAATACGCCGCAGCGAAAGGCATCGATCTCATCATCTGCGACCATCACCGGCCCGGCGACCAGCTCCCCGCAGCCGTGGCCGTGCTCGACCCGAAGCGCGACGATTGCAACTATCCGTACAAGGAGCTCAGTGGCTGCGGGATCGGTTTCAAACTGATGCAGGGTTTCGCCCAACGCAACGGGATCCCTTTCCAGGAACTTTGGCCATTGCTGGATCTCGTTGCGGTGAGCACCGCATGCGACATCGTTCCGGTGACCGGTGAGAACCGGGTGCTCTCCTACTTCGGCCTGCAGCAGTTGAACATCGATCCGCGCCCGGGATTGAAGGTGATGATGGGCATGGCCAACGTGAAGAAGAAGCTTTGCGTGAGCGATCTTGTCTTCCTGATCGGCCCACGTATCAACGCCGCCGGCCGTGTGGAACATGGCCGCCAGGCCGTTGAACTTCTGCTTGCCCATGATCAGAAACAGGCTGAACAGACCGGCCTTCGCCTCGATCTGAACAATACCCATCGCCAGGAACTCGACAAGGACATCACCCAACAGGCGATGGAACAGATCGCCAGATCTGAATTCCTCCGGGATTCCTGGAGCACGGTGCTCTTCCATGCCTCCTGGCACAAGGGTGTCATCGGCATCGTGGCTTCACGCCTGATCGAGAAGTACCACCGCCCCACCGTGATCCTCACCGAAAGCAATGGCCAGGCCGTGGGATCCGCCCGAAGCGTGAAGGGCTTCGACATCTACGAAGCGATCAACAGCTGCTCGGACCTGCTTGATCAATTCGGCGGACATATGTACGCTGCCGGGCTTACCATGCCGCTTGCGAACGTTACGGTATTCCGTGAGCGATTCGAGGAGGTCGTTCGCTCAACGCTGCGGCCGCACCTGCGTGTTCCCGAAGATGAAGTGGACCTTGAAGTGCGATTCGCCGATCTTACCACTCCGCTGTTCAAGGTGTTGAAGTACATGGCGCCTTACGGTCCCGGCAACATGCGGCCCCTGTTCGTTACGCGTGGTGTGGTGGATCGCGGAAGTGCGCGGCTGGTGGGCACCGATCATCTCAAGATGTGCCTCGCGCAACCTGGCGATCCACGCTTGCAGTTCGACGCGATCGGCTTCAGGCTGGCGCACCATTATGATCTTGTGCGCAGCGGCGAACCGTTCAGCATACTGTATTGCGTTGAGGAGAACGAATGGCAGGGCAAACGCACGATCCAATTGAACGTGAAGGATATCAAGCCAGGGATCGAGGGTGTGCTGGAGAACAGTGGCACGCGTGAGCTTTCCAGAACGGAAGCCGTTGTGCTCGCCTGATACGCCTCCTTCTTTCTACCTTTCAGGTTGCCCTGGCATTTTCGGCCGGTGCGTTGCATCGATGAAGCGAAACCCTTTCCTGCGATCGTTATTCGTATCGCTCGCCTTTTCTTGTGCGTTCTTCGTGCAGGCCCAGACGCCCACGTGGAGCGATGATATCGCGTGCATCGTGAACAGCCACTGCACGCCCTGCCACCGGCCGGAAGGCCCCGGGCATTTCGATCTGATAACCTATGCGGACGCTTACTATTGGCGGAATGAGATCCACGCGGCCACTTCCAGCCGTTTCATGCCGCCGTGGCCGCCGGATCAGAGTTACAATGAACTCGCACACGCGCGTACGCTTTCGCAGGATGAGATCGATCTGATCGCCGCCTGGGTGCAGGGCGGAGCACCGGAAGGCGATCCCGGCGCCACACCTCCCCCGCCCATCTTCAACAGCAACGAACAGATCACCGATCCCGACATCACCGCAACGATGGAGGAATTCGTGATCCCCGCCTCAAGCGCCGATCTGTACCGCTGCTTCGTGCTCGAGATCGATAATCCCACCGATCGCTACATCACCGGCATGGAAGTGGTGCCCGGCAACACTGCCATGGTGCACCATGTGCTCGTTTTCCAGGATACCACGGGCGAAGCCCGGGCGTTGGATGAACAGGACATCCTACCCGGCTACACCAGTTTCGGGGGCATCGGCGTAAGCGATGCGAAGTTGATCGGTGCGTGGGTACCCGGTGAACAGGCGTTCTACACACCGCAAGGCATGGGCATACGATTATTCGCCAATGCCGACATCGTGATCCAGGTGCATTATCCGGCCACCAGTTCGTCGGAAGTGGATGCCACCAAACTGAATCTACAGATGAGCGATGCACCTTTCCTGCGCAACCTCGCGATCGATGCGGTGCTGGAGCATACCTGGACGCTCACCAACGGTCCGTTGATCATTCCGCCGAATGAAGTGAAGAGCTTCCATTCACAATTCGAGGTGCCGTTCCCTTCCACGATCGTCTCGATCGCCCCACATGCGCATCTGGTATGTACTTCCATGCGGGCGTACGCGGTGCTGCCTTCCGGCGATACCATTCCGCTGATCGATATTCCGAACTGGGATTTCCGCTGGCAGGGACATTACCAGTTCCGCAGCCCGATCCATCTGCCAACGGGGACCATGTTGCATGGCGAAGCCACGTACGACAATACTGTGAACAATCCGTTCAACCCGAACTCACCGCCCGGCTGGATCTATCTCGGCGAGGCGACAACGAACGAGATGATGCTCTTCTACTTCGCGTGGACGCTCGGTTCGCCGGCAGATGAGAACATGGTGATCGATGACAGCGAACACATGCCGCATCACCTTGATTGCACCCCGCAAATGCAGGTGGGTGTCTCTGAAGACCCGTCTGCAGCCCAACTATCTGTATGGCCATCTCCCGCTAGGGATGTGCTCTACATCGATGCCGGGGATCACAACGGCGAATTGGAATTGTTCGATGGACTTGGAAGGATCGTAAAGCGCACTGCGATCCAAACGCAGCGACAGCAACTTGCCGTGGATGATCTTTCCGCTGGCCAATACCTGCTGAAGTTCACCGATCGGCGCGGCAACACTGTACGAAGCAAGGTGGTGCTGGAATGATCAAAGTGTACGATGATGAGTTCTTCATGCGCCAGGCGATCCGTGAAGCGGAGCAGGCCTTCAAGGTGGATGAGATCCCGGTGGGCGCTGTGATCACCTGCGGCGATCGGATCGTGGGGAAAGGCCATAATCTCACCGAACGATTGAACGACGTAACGGCGCATGCTGAGATCCAGGCGATCACTGCGGCAGCTGAGAACATCGGTGGAAAGTACCTGCGCGACTGTACGTTGTATGTAACTGTTGAACCATGCGTGATGTGCGCGGGTGCGCTCGCCTGGTCGCAGATCGGGAAGATCGTGTTCGGTGCCTTCGATGAGAAGGCAGGTTACCGGCGCATCGGTGCACGGGTGCTTCACCCGAAGACACAAGTGATCGGTGGCGTACTTGAAGCGGAATGCTCCGACCTGATGATCGCTTTCTTCAAACGGAAGCGGGCTTTGTGAGCGGATCTGCGTGAAGGATAGCAGCGGAAAGCCCGGGTAGGAAGTAGTTGAAGCTCCCCGCAGTACTGCGGGGAGCCTGACCCGCCTTCGCTGAAGCTTCGGGGCGAAGCCCGGGAATGATCTGAAGCGGGACACGCCCAAATACGGAACGGTTATCGATCGAAGAATTCGCGTTCGAATCGGTAGATCCTGAGGTCTGGTGGTTTTCGATCGAGGATCAGCGTTCCATGATCCCATTCCATGCCTTTCCACACCGCGAAATAGCGGATCCGATGATCCCGGATCTGCTGCAGTTGCTCGCCTTTCGGAACATCAGGCAATATCTCGCCGTGATAAGTAAGCCCCAGTTCGTACGCGATGTGAAGGCAGCTTGCGTATTGATCACGTTCAGTATCATCACTGCGGAGCGAAGCCAGCGCACCATTCAAGCGCATCGGCCGGAGTTCTTCTATCGCCTGCTTTCTGTCATGATCGATCTGATAGGATGAACGTAATATTCCGATCGGATCCAGCAGCGCACCGATCAGATCACCTGACGAAACATCTGCATCCCTGGTAAAGAGCAGTTCCTTTACCGGCCGCTTGATGGCGAGAAGGCAAACCGCAAGCGTGAGCATGCCGCTGATGAACTTCCGATCCACCAACAGCGATTGCAAACACCACCCGGCGATGAACAGCATGAGGAACGTGTTGATCCAGATATAGCGGTCCTGCACGAGAATGGCCGTGTAACCCAGATTCAATGCGACCAGCATGAACAACGGAAGCAACAGGGTTCGATCGCGCAGCAGATGTTTCGGCCCTCGGAGCAAGATCGTTATCAAAAGCACGATGAGAAATGGTGTGCCCAGCTGCCTTTGAATATCGTAGTAATAGATCGATGCGAGATTCCGCTTGACCAGTTCCAGGTACCGATGCGGATCGGTCCAGGGATAGAGCGGCGTCAACTTGATCACATCGCCGGGGGCCTCCCACGGTGATATCGCACCAGGTGGCGGTTCGTGCGGACCATCCTTCAGCAACGGGAGAAGCTTCATTTCACCGGGCATTGGCGCAACTTCAACGGTCTGGTTGAAGCGCGCAGCTTCACTGATGGTGGGATAACCGTATTTGAGGCTCATGGCGATGATCCATGGCGCCGTGGTCAGTAGAAACGCGAACAATGCGGCGAACACGTTTCCCCATTTCCTTTCCCTTTCAATGCAGACCAGAAAGATCAGAAATACGAGGAAGAGCGGGAATGCGAATGCCTTGGAGAAGTACCAGGCCCCACCGATGATCCCGAAAAGGATCGCGTTTCGGCGCGATCCGAAGATCCTGCCCCGGATCGAAAGATCGAGGACCAGCAGTCCAGAACAGATGAACAGCAGATCGGCGGTAAGGAATAGCAACGCATGCGACAGCATGAATGGGATCGCGGCAAAAAGCAGGATCTGACGCAACGGGGATCGGAGGGTCCTCAACAAGCCATCCCAAATGATCAAGGTCGCACCACCGATCACCAGTTGAACACACTTGAAGGCGATGATACCATTACTGAAAAGCTTGATCGGGATCACCAGCATCCAGATGATCAGTGGGCTCCAATGGGCGTTCACGATGTTCAGGAAACTCCCATCGGCGTAACGATGGGCGATCGCCAGGTACTGGAATGTATCCGGATTATCGACATGCCACTTCAGGAACGGGAAAAGCACCGCAGCGAGCAGTGAATACAATAGCAGGGCAATGGAAAGTGCGGACCGGAACATATGATGCAAAGGAAGTTGCGACCGATCGAACTACGATCACTGACCGATCCAGGCCTTGCGCAACTTCAACTGTTCTTCGGACGGATCGGCGGCAGCTTCCGTTCGAAAGGTTATCGGATCGAACTCCACTCCCACTTTGGCGAACCATTCCTTCAACGGCAATGGGCCGGGCCGATCCAGGTGTTCGCGGAGCAGATCACCGATCTCCGGCCAAGTGATCTCTTCGATCACGGCGAACAATTCGTCATCCCGGAACGGCTTCTCCGGACCATATCGCTCACGCAGATCGTTCACCAGATCCTGTACGCCGTATGCACCTTTCGATCCTTCGCGCAAAGCGATGTCCAACCCGAGACAGAACAGCGTTCCCTTCAGGTAGAAATTGTAATACTGATCCTGGTGATCCATGGCCATTTCGCTCAATGTTGTAAGCGGAATACTGTCCGTGAATCCGTTCATCCGGCGGATCTTTCCTTCTATCGTGGCAAGGAATTCCTCGAGCGTAATGCGGCTCTGCTTGATCGGCATATGGATCGCGAAATATTCTGTCATGCCTTCATAAAGCCACAGGTGCTTCGACATTTCCGGGTGCTGGAAATGATAGTTCGCGATCTCTTCGCTGTGCACGCCGATCGGCAGGATGGTGTGGAAGAACTCGTGGCTCGCGATGCCATAAACCTGCTGCTTGATCGCCTCGGTATCCGTGGGCGAATGGAGCAGGATCAAAGTGGAGGTGGCATGCTCGAGACCATCGCCTGACCATGAATCAGGGCGTGTTTCGGGATGATGATAGAGCAGGAAGGAATAGCGATCCACAGGGAGCTCACCGCCGAGGTAGGCGCGCTGATCCTGTAACAAAGGCCGTATATGTTCTGCGATCGCATGGGCCATCGGCTCGCCGGAAGTGCTGTGTACGGCAACAAGAACTTCAATATCGCGAAGCCGGATGTGCGCAGTGTCCGGCGGAGCGATCAAGATCGGTGCATCGACCAGATCGCGATAGTCCTGTGCGGTAAAGAACACACTGTCCCCATTCGATCGTTGATCGAGACTCGTTGCTGCGTAGGTGCTCTTCGGAAGTACCATGTGTATCTCGAATTCCAGATCATCCCCGCCTTCGAAATACCCGAAGATCGCATTGTGGTTGATCACGAAAACACTGTCCTTGTAAGTTCCTTCGGAAGAACGGTAGTAACCCGGATCCCCTGGCCGGATATCCTTCACATGGCGGTCGAACTCCTCCCAGCCATCATCCACGGCATAGGTGATGCGCCGGGCGTCACCGGTGATCTTCCAGCAATTCGTGTCCAGGCGATCCACTTGCACTGGCGATCCATTGGCTGCGAAGGCTTGCAGCCCCTGCACCAACCTTCCATGCTCCATCGCACCATAGATCCCTGGAACGATCCGCGGGAAACAGAAAGTCGCTGATCCCCCGATCCGTTCAGGAACGATCAATTCAACGTTCAGCCGATCGCCATCCAGCTGCGTAAGATCCACAGTATATGCGTAATGATCCTGCGCCTGGGCGACGGTAGCCAGTATGAACAAGATCGCGGATGATCCGAGGTGCATCGATCTCATGGTCGATCATAGGACGATAAAGGAATGCATAGGTTACGATCACCAGGGCCAGATCAATCAAGTCATCCTGGAACCACAAAGCTCACCTCAAGTGATCATCCCGGAGTGGAGTAAGCAAAGAAACCCTGCATAAGACGGGCTTGCATGACCAACCTGGATCGGAAAATGAGATCGGTCGCTCATTCCTTGATGAATCTTCCACTATGTATACTGCCGCTTTCCACAAACCGCAAATGGTAGGATCCCGGAGTAAGCTCTTCGATCGGGATCATGATGACCGGTCCACTCACAGGAAGTTCCATGATCGTTCTGCCTGCGACATCGAACACTTCCAAAGAGCCGTTCGTGATCTTCTCATCAAGAACTACCGTCACGAGATCATGCGCGGGATTCGGATAGATCGCTAAAGCAGTTGGCCTTCTTATGGGTGCAATACCAACAGGCATTTCATCGCACAATGAACCCGCTGCCATCAGGCCCGGAATATTCTGTGCAAAAGCGCGGACGTTATCCGCTCGCTGCTGGAGCGCGGCGACACTCGCCAAAGCTCCACCTTCATCTGCGCGCGCATATATGTAGGCGATCAGGATCTCCTGGTACTCACTGGGCTCCAATGTTATCGGGCCAAGGATGGCAAGAATACGGGGATCAGGCGAAAGTTCAGAGTATGAATCATACCATGGCTCAAGGATCTCACCGTTCGTGCCAACACCATATGGATCGCTCTCACCTGGAAAGGAGAAGGCGCTCGGGATAGCCGCAGGATCCGATGAATAGCCAAGATCGCCATAGGTCAATGGGATGGTGCTTGTCCAGAGCATATTCAGATAACGATAGAAGTGCGCATCGATATAAGGATCAGTGACCATCGGATTCGAAATTCCGCGGCGAAAATGCATCGAACCTGTCAAACCGCATCTCTCATTATCTGCAAACCCATCACCGAAAGCACTGCCGTTGTAAGAAGGTAATGAATTGATCACCTCATCGTCGGTCCCATTTGGATCCAACCGAAGACCTTTTAAGACCATCATGCCGGCCGCAGGAGGCTGGTCCCCAAACCCTATTGTACCCAGACAGTCTTCATCCATATCATCCATATTATAAGCATAGACCATATTCCGCCCAACATCAGTTCCAACCAGATCATCCTTGGCACAGCCTGCGTCCAGATCGGAGAAAATACCGAACTTGAAATTGGAATAAGTTACGCTGCTTCTATTGATCAATTTGTAGTGAACGAAAAGAGTGTTCCATAGATCCTCGTTGCCGCTAGTATAAGCGAAAGGCATCATGTGGACTTCGATGCCGAGCGGCAAACCACCAGATTCGAAATGAGGGCCGCCCTTATCATTGAAGATCGTGAACAAAGCCACGTCCCCGGCGACGCAAGGCCGATCACCAATAGTGGGATCGTAGACGTTATCCTGATCGGGATCAGCAAAAGGGGCGAGATATAGTTCCTGGCCTTCATCGATATTCCCCATCGCCGGCCAAGTCATAAAGTCATCCGGGATCGTGTAGCCTGATGGAAATAGGTCTTCCAGATCACAGTTGGGATCCGAAACACATTCGAAATATGCCTGTTGTTCTTCCAACTGATTCCTGGAAATGCGCCAGACCTGATCGTATTGTTGCATCATTTCGGGTGATATACTGGCATCGCCACCAACAGTCAATGGCCCCGGATAGAAGTCGTGTCCATCGGCCCCATACTTATGGACCGCGACATGTAAACCTCCCGATGGATCCATCCCACTCATCCAGAGCCCACCAGCATACATCAAGCTTCTTTCGATCGCACTATTCAAGACCAGGGATGCACCATTCTGCGACGGTGTGAATTGGCCGTTCGACCGAACATAAAGTGAAAGGTTATTGGCATCAAGCACATTTGTGGCCATTTGCGATCGCGCGGTTGAACAAATGAAGACCAGGATCAACGAGTAGAAACATGTTCTCATGGCGAATGGTTTTGGTTACCGCCATTGAAACTATACCCGTACGAAAGCCATCTTCATTCTGAAAAACAGGAACGGCATCAACCGTTCACGGAACGGAATATTTGATGAACAGTTGAAAAACGATCGATCTTCACTCCTCCCCCCGCTTCAACCATGCCTGCACCATCCGCAATTCCCCGTAGCTGAACCGATCACCGAAGTTCGCGCGCGCTTCATTCAGACCGGCCTTGTGCTCTCGCATCCACTCCGCGATCGTATCGCGTTTCTCCGCAGGCATCACGGAATCGATCTCGATCACCCCTTCGGCGATCCCGCGTGCGATGTGCCCTTCCACGGTCGATCGCGTAAGGCTTCGTTCCGTAGCGATCTCATCGATCGGCTTTCCTTCCTTGAACAGCACATACGTACGTAGATACGTCTCGCCTTTGATCTTCTTATTGCGCTCGCGCGGTTCGCTGAACACATCGTCCTTGTCCTTCCGGCGGCGTCGGCCGCTTTTGGTTGAAAGCTCCTTCAGGTTCTCTTCCGCCCAGGAACGCACTTCATCCATCAGGGCCACACGCCGCTGCTTCAGTGCGTTCTCCAATTCCTGCACACGTTGTACTTCGGTGCCATTGAGGACCGCGATAGTGACGTTCCTGGCGCGAGCGATCGTAAGCAGTTTCTTCACAAGAATGGCATCCACTTCGCGCAGCGCTTCCGCGTATTCCTTGCTGCGGCTGAGCTTCTCCACGGCGGCCAGATGCTTAAGCAAATCCTTCATGCAGCCGTTGAGATGATCGGAGAAATACGCACCGCCCTTATCGATCCGTTCCAGCAATTTCTCGCGATCCTCTTCGTGCAACAGGCGCAGCAACTGGTTCTGGAATTTTCGCGAGTTTTCTTCCTCCGCTTTCAACCTGGTTAGTAGATCCGGCATCGCGGTGCGCATGGCCTCCAGTTCGAAAGCCGATGGATCGTTCTCCCGGATCAACACTTCCACTTGTCGGATCGGATCGCCGAGATCGAAAGCGCTGGAAAGCATCATGCGCAGATATTCGCGCTGTTGATCGCGCAATTGATCGGGCAGAGCCTGCTGCGCATGTCGCCGCTCGCTGAACGCTACCACTTCGCGATCGCACGAGACAACAGATGGATCGATAGGTGTGCGGAGGATCAATCCCTCCAGCGATCGCAAACGCGATAGGGCAACGTACACCTGCCCGGGGGCGAATGCCTGACCCACATCGATGATCGCACGATCGAAGGTGAGACCCTGGCTCTTGTGCACAGTGATCGCCCAAGCCAGCTTCACCGGATATTGTTCGAACGTGCCGAGGATCTCTTCTTTCTGCTCCTTGGTAACCGGATCGATCGTGTAGCGTTTGTTCTCCCAGATCGCACGCTTCAACGTGTATGGCCGATCATCGTCGAGCATCCGCACTTCGATCGAATCGCTGCTGATCTTCTCTACGCGCGCGAGCTTTCCATTGAAGTACATCTTCTCCGGATCGTTGCGCACGAACATGATCTGCGCGCCTTCCTTCAATTCCAGCTCGCGCAACACCGGGAACATGCTCTGCGGAAATTCACCTTCGATCTCCGCCTCGAACCGCGCGATCTTTCCCGGCAGGGCAGCGAGCGATCCCTGGTTCAACTCATCGGCTTTCCAGTTGTGCGTGGTGAGCGTGATCACGCCTTCGGTCTCTTCCCTGCCGATCGCTGGTTTGTAATGCACGTTCAGATCGGCCACATCCTGCGCGGTCACCTTGTCATCGCGCAAATTGTTGAGAATGCGGATGAACTTCTCGTCTTTCTGGCGGAAGATCTTGTCCAGCTCGATGTGGGCGTAGCCGCTCTGTTGCAGCACATGTGCCTCGAAGAAATGCATGCTGCGGTACCAGCGCTGCAACACGCGCCATTCATCGTCCTTCACCACCGGCGGCAGCTGGAACAGATCGCCGATCATAAGCACTTGCGCGCCACCGAAAGGCCGATCGTGACGCTGGCGTACAGTTCGCAATCGGAAGTCGATCGCATCGAGCAGATCCGCGCGCAACATGCTGACCTCATCGATAACCAGAAGATCCACATCGCGCAGCACATTCCTTCGGATCGCATTCAGCGGATGCCTTCGCGCCAGCGAATCACGATCGTGGAAATTCCCGTACTCACCGATGTCCGCCGGAAGTTTTCGTTCCGGGATGTACGATCCCAGCGGCAGGAGGAACTGCGAATGGATCGTTACACCACCTGCGTTCAACGCCGCTATACCGGTTGGAGCAAGGATCACGAAACGTTTGTGCGTGTTCGCCGCGAGTTGCCGGAGGAAAGTGGTCTTGCCCGTGCCTGCTTTACCAGTCAGGAAGATGTGGCGATCCGTGGTGTTAACGAACTGCGCGGCCAGTGCGGCCATCTCGGTGATCTGGTGTTCGGCGGCGATCATGCGATCACGAAAGTTCGGCATATCGATCCGATCATCGGTGATCACTGGTCTTGTGTGAAGGAAAGAACGGGTGTAGGGGTTCGCTACACGAGACATAAGATTGAAAGTGAAGAGAACGGCTCCGGCGATCTGACGACTTGATCGTCAACCGGCACGGTTAGAAGATATGCAGGAATCCGTTACTCGAAATACTTAGCGTTCGAGCCTGACCCGTACCCACTGCACCAGAAGAAGTGAAGTAGAAGTACAACCTGATGTTGGGTGGCCCGCCAGCGATGTCAATAAAATGGTTGACAGAACTATTCCAAGAGACGCCATTGAAGATCGTATCAAAATGGATCACTTCCATTCCTGCAGTATCCCCAGCGATCATGGAAGGCGGGGGCGGCGGCGGCGGAGGCATCTCTTGCGGAGGCGTAGGCTCTATATCTTTTTTACAGGAATACATCGAGCCTAAGGCCAACCAAATGACCATTATCGATGCGACTTTGAAATAGTTGGAACGTTCCATCTTGATACCGAATATAATACACTCCATCGATGCAGTTGAAAGGGGTCATCCCCCTCCCTCGCAACATTATCTGCAGATCCAAATTCCCGCGCATGATCCAAAGGGTTCATCGATCAATACGCGCTCTTGCCAAATGTCCCTATGCCGCACATGATGATCCACGTATATGAGGGATAACCGATGATGTTCGGCGGCGATCATGCGATCACGAAAGTTCGACATATCGATCCGATGATCGTTGATCACTGGTCACTTCAATTCACCGCCTCATCCGGAACAGTGATCTTCTCCACATGATGCATCACCTTCATGGTGCCCGTGCCGTTCACGAAACCGATACGGCCCACCGGACCTGCATAGACCTTTCCAGCATCGCGTTCCACGCCCTCGAGCACCACATCGAATTTCACGGTCTTGTTCAACTTGCGTGCACGCGCAGTGTTCAGCGCATTCCTGGTATCCACCAGAACTTCCTTGGTAAGACGGCCGGGCTTCTCGAAGAATAGCCGCGCCTTCGCTCCGACCGGCAGTTCGAATTCGAAGCGGCCGTTCTTCAGCAGCACACTGCGCACACAACTTACCTCATTCAGCACGACGATCACCTGGGCATCGCTCATGTCATGATCCTCGGTGAACAGCCAGCCGCGGATAACGACATTTTCGGGCGTATCGGCGTGCAACGTCAGGCTCGCCACGAACGTGAGGATGATCACCAGGATGAAGGGAATGAACCAGGGGATGTGAGGGGCGTTGGTCCGGGTTTTCATGGCGTGATGTATTGCTGAATTCTTTGCCAAAGCTGCGGCCGTGATAGGGCGAGGTACAATACCCACTTGTGGGTGTTTTACGCATCGGACGAGAACCGATGGATATCGTTATCGAATTGCAATTCATGAGAGAATTCTTTGGCGCACCCCAAGGGGCCGGGCTCCCCGCAGTACTGCGGGGCGCTGTACTCCTCCCCCGGGTCAAGCCCGGGGTGCGGGGTGCCGCTCCTATCCCTTGCGCGCTGGCGCAAAGCCATTGCTCACCTGTCACCCGTAGTTCGGTGCAACTCATAACTTCTCGATCACTTCAACATCGATCCGAAGAACATTTTCGCGATCCCGGGAGCGGCTCGCATATGACAGGATCTGCGTAAGTGGCGTAGGTGGAAAGCCCGCAGCCCTCACCCCAACCCTCTCCCAAGGAGAGGGAGCGAAGCGGAGAGAATTTTTGCGAGGACTTGGAACCGAAGACACGACCTGACAGGAATTCGCCCAAGAAAGAAGAAAAGCAGAATTTCGATCTACGTCCTAGATCCAGCGCCGATCCACGGCATACTTCACCAGGCCGGCGGTGCTGCGTACGTTGAGCTTGGTCATGATGCGTTTGCGATGTGTCTTTACCGTTTCAGGGCTTACATGGAGCAGTGATGCGATCTCTTCATTCGTGCGCTCCAAAGCGACCATCCTTATGATCTCTCTTTCTCGCGAGGTGAGGCCGATGTATTCGCCATCCATCCGTTTGTCGGTGTACTTGTAGCCCTTTTCCACATTGGCCGCCGCCTCGTTGCTGATGTGGCTTCCACCGCCCATCACCGTAGCGATGGCGTGCATCATTTCTTCACGGCTTGTTCCTTTCACCAGGTAACCGGCAGCGCCTTCAATGAGCATACTGTTCACATACTCGATCTCGGTGAGCGCAGAATGGGCAAGCACTTTCACCTTCGGGAATTCCTTGTGTACGGCGCGCATGGTATCGATGCCATCCCGGCCGGGAAGAGAGACTTCAAGCAGCACCAGATCACACTCCTCCTTTCGCAACAGGTCCAACAAGGCATCGCCTGTAGCGGCATGAGCGAGCACCTGCAGATCGGACGTGTTCCCAAGCCAGCATCGCACACCTTCGAAGATCAGTTCGAAGGGATCGGCGATGATGATCCGTACCGGCATTCGGCCCAAATATCCAGAAAAGTCCGATCGGCTTTGCATTCGAATAAGTATACCGGTAAGATCCGCTCGTGGTAAATTTGGATCATGCCCCACAAGCCGATCTTCGATCGCCGCATCTTCTGGGATGTGGACTATGATCGCATGGACATCGATGCCAAGTGGCGCTTCGTGATCGAGCGGGTGTTCGAGCGGGGCGATGTGGAGGATATCCGCCAATGCAGGCGATATTATGGTGATGAGAAGGTAAAGGAAGCATTGTTGAATGCGAAGTATCTCTCGCAGTCGACCTTGTATTTTGCAAGTGCTATCGTTGCTGAACCTGTCGAGAAATTCCGATGCTACACATCGAAGCACTTCCAGAGAGGCTCTTTCCCGTATTAAGGACCTTGATGGAATTACCTGTGCTCAGAGAGCATGCGCTTGTTGGTGGCACGGCGCTCGCACTTCGTTTTGGGCATAGAGTATCGGTTGATATCGAGCTCTTCACGACAGATGAAATGCATACACCGTCGGTGATCGACGAATTGATCGTGTCTTTTGGTGACCGTTTTTCATATCGCCGCGATCAACAAGCAAAGTGGGCGATCTTCGGATACATAGATGGGATCAAGATCGATATTGTAAAGTTCCCTCATCCAAGGATCGGAAAGATCGAGGAAGTGAATGGGATACGATCCTATGCCGATATGGACATCGCTCCAATGAAGATCGAGGCCATTCTGCACCGAGGTAAGAAAAAGGACTTCTTCGATATGGCCTTATTGATCGAAAACCATGGATTGGAAAGGATCCTGCAATGGCATCAGCGGAAGTACCCGAACCAAGGAATTCCGATAAGCATTCCTCGTGCGTTGACCTATTTTGTCGATGCCGAGGAAAGCGAAGAC
>JAEZDL010000199.1 GCA_023418095.1 Bacteroidota bacterium | reverse complement strand
GCGGCACGAGGTATTTCTGCTTCTGTTCCTCGGTACCGAACTGCTCCAGGCCCCAGCAGACGAGGCTGTTGTTCACGCTCATCACCACGCTGGTGCTCGCATCGATCTTGGAGATCTCCTCCATCGCAAGCACATAGCTGATGGTGTCCATGCCACCGCCACCGTACTTGGGATCGACCATCATGCCGAGGAAGCCGAGTTCGCCGAGCTGCTTGATCTCATCCTTCGGGAAACGCTGCTCGCGATCGCGATCGATCACGCCCGGCTTCAGTACGTTCTGCGCGAAGTCGCGCGCGGCATCACGCACGGCGAGCTGTTCCTCTGAAAGTTCAAAATTCAATCCCTGGAGCGTGTCGGTAGCTTGCATGAAGATGTTCGATGACGGCACAAAAGTAGCCGATACCTTCGCCACGTGAAAGAAACCGGAAAGACGGCTTACCGTGCGATCGGCGTGATGAGCGGAAGTTCGCTCGATGGGATCGATCTGGCCCTGTGCGATCTGCGGATCGAGTATGGGCGCTGGAAATACCGGATTGAAAAAGCGCAGACCATCGCTCACGATGATGAACTGCGATCAAAGCTGATCGCGGTGATGGATGGAACTGCGCTCGATCTGGCGCGTCTGGATGTGGAGCTCGGCCGGCGGATCGGTGTTGCTTGCAAGGATTTTTTGGCCGGTGAACAGATCGACCTGATCTCATCGCACGGTCACACGATCTTCCATAAGCCTGATGAAGGTTTGACAACGCAGATCGGCAGCGGCGCGCGGATCGCGGCGATAACCGGGATCACCACGGTTTGCGATCTGCGAACAATGGATGTGGCCTTCGGTGGGCAGGGCGCGCCGCTGGTGCCGCTCGGTGAGAAATTGCTCTTTCCGGAGAACGACACTTTTATCAACCTCGGCGGCATCGCCAACATCGCGGTGCATCGCGCGGATCGCGTGATCGGTTATGACATCGGGCCGTGCAACATGGCGTTGAATTTTGTGGCGCATCTGGGCGGCAAGATGTACGATGAAGGCGGAAGGATCGCTGCTGCAGGCACTATGATCCCCGAACTTTTCGATCGGCTGCAAGTGCTGGAATTCTATTCGCTCACACCGCCGCGAAGTCTGGGCCGGGAATGGTTCGATGAGCAATTGATGCCGCTGATCGATGAACCCAAATGGAGCATCCAAGATCGGATGCGGACCGTGGCGGAACATGTCGCCATACAGATCGCGAATGAAATTCGGAGACATTCCGCAGGATCTGTGATGATCACCGGCGGCGGCGCATACAATTCGTTCCTGATCAAGCAGATCGAGGAGACGAGCGGATCAAAGATCAAACTACCGGAAAAGGAACTGATCGAATTCAAGGAAGCGTTGATCTTCGCTTTGTTCGGTGTGTTGCGGCTTCGTGGTGAAGTGAATGCCCTGGCCAGTGTGACGGGAGCGCGGGTTGGATCGGTGGGGGGAGCGGTGTATGCAAACTGCTGATCACATCAGTAATTGGCGTATTGCTGCGTCCTCTAATTTCGTCGCATTGAGATCAAAAGATGGAAGAACGACTGGTCAAGTTGGAAAATAGGGTCAAGCGGCTCTCTTTAGTGAATACGCTCCTTTCATTCATCATTTCCGCTCTCATATTATACGGTTTCAATTCAGGATCGAGCGGCTCCGAAGACATGATCAGAACACGAGGTATTGTTATCGAAGACAGTCTGGGCAGAGAGAGGATCCTTATCGGAGCGCCGATACCTTTCGCCACGAACAGGATCCGTACTGACACAGTTCGCGCAATGGAACAATGGCAGAAATATTTCGGTAAGAAGTATCCTGAATATTACCGGTCATACTATCATCAAGCGAACGGAATTCTCATACTCGATGAGAAGGGCTTTGATAAAGTTGCCATTGGCGATCCCACTCCCGATCCGAACATCGGTAAGCGGATCGGTCCTGCCAACGGCATAAACATATACGACGACCGTGGTTTCGAACGTGGAGGCTTCGGCCTTCTCAATGTGAATGGAGTAGATCGCGTTGTCCTGGGGATCGATAGCGACAAAGGGACCGAAGGGATGTATATGATGCTGACGGATGATGGTGTGAACGGTATGGGCATCCGAAATGGGAAGAATGAGATCTTCCTTGGAGAATCACCCGCGAATTACCTCGAAAAGTCATGGCAGGGGATCTACCATGGGATCATGGTGAAAGATTCCGCGGGAGTGCGATTTGACAGTAGGAAGGCCGACTAGAATTTCCTGAAATATCGATCCAGGCATAATTGAATGAACTGACTGGACGATACCGAACTTTCAACACTCCGGCCATGGATAACCTTGCCTGCTCGGTAAAGCCTGCCGCATGCGCGAGGGTATACTTTTGACCCCCGACCTGCGATCCGTGAACATGCATGATGCCCTGCGCCGCTTTGAGGAGCGCGCACCCGAGATAGTTTTCGAATGGAATGATACGCCCACCGGCGCTCGCGGCTGGCTGGTGATCAACAGTCTCCGTGGCGGCGCTGCCGGTGGCGGCACTCGCATGCGCAAAGGCCTCGATCGGCGCGAAGTGGAGAGCCTTGCCAAAACGATGGAAGTGAAGTTCAGCGTGGCAGGCCCGCCGATCGGTGGTGCCAAGAGCGGGATCGATTTCGATCCCGCCGATCCGCGGAAGAAGGAAGTGCTCGATCGCTGGTACAAGGCGGTGATGCCGATCCTGAAGAATTATTACGGCACCGGCGGCGACATGAACGTGGATGAACTTCACGAAGTGATCCCGATCACCGAACGTTACGGACTGCTTCATCCGCAGGAAGGCGTGGTGAACGGGCATTTCGCTGCGAACGAGGAAGGCAAGCTGAAAGCGATCCAGCAACTGCGCGAAGGCGTGAGCAAAGTGGTGAACGATACCGCCTATGTTCCGGCGGCCGGGAAATATGCTGTGGCCGATATGATCACGGGTTGGGGAGTCGCCGAAAGTGTGCGTCACTATTATGCGATCTACGGCGGTTCGCTCAGCGGCAAGCGGGTGATCGTGCAGGGCTGGGGCAATGTCGCATCCGCTGCTGCCTATTACCTCAGCCGGGAAGGCGCTTTGATCGCCGGCATCATCGATCGTGCAGGCGGGATCATCGCTACGGACGGCATGGGGGCCGATCAAGTGCGCGAACTTTTCGTGGGCAAGGATGGCAATCAGCTCCGATCGGATCGTATTCGGCCTTTCAACGAAGTGAACGAAGAGATCTGGGATCTTGGTGCTGATGTGTTTCTTCCCTGCGCGGCGCGCCGCCTGGTAACGCAACGCCAGCTTGATCGCATGGTCGAGGCCGGTCTGCAGCTGATCTCAAGCGGAGCGAACGTGCCTTTTGCCGACAATGAGATCTTCTACGGGCCGATCGCTGCGAAAGCCGATGAAAAAGTGAGTGTGATCCCTGATTTCATCGCGAATTGCGGCATGGCGCGGGTATTCGCCTACTGCATGCAACCCGAGGTGGAGCTCTCCGATCGGGCGATCTTCAGCGATGTAAGCGAGGTGATCCGCAACGCGATCGAAAAAGTTCACCAACGCAGTAGTTCGCCCACACATATCACGCGTACCGCGTTCGATATCGCGCTCGCACAACTGAACAGATGAAATTTCAAGGAGCCCTGCTCCGTTCAATCCCAACCAAACGAACCAGATGCGTCTTCCGCTCTTCACCCAGATCCAGGACAATGTGGATGCCGCCCGCCAGGCGCTTTCCGATACCACTGCCACCGCAGGCACCACCGAACCGGTGATCGAAACGATCTCGATCTGGCAGCTCATCGTTGATGGTGGCTGGTACATCATGGGACCGCTCGGCATCATGTCCATCCTTGCGATCTATATCATCATCGAACGATCACTTGCGATCCGCCGCGCCAACAAGGAGGAAAAGGATTTCATGAACAAGATCCGCGATTACATCCACGAAGGCAAGATCGACAGTGCACGCAACCTCTGCGCACGCAGCACAACACCGATCGCGCGCATGCTCGACAAGGGGATCGGCCGGATCGGCAAGCCGATGAAGGACATCGAAGTGAGCATCGAGAACGCCGGAAAGCTGGAGATCTATGAACTTGAAAAAGGTCTTTCCGTTCTCGCGACGATCGCTGGTGCCGCACCCATGCTGGGTTTCCTTGGAACGGTGATCGGTATGATCGTAACCTTCCACACCATGAAGATCAGTGGTGCGGGCGTGGAGATCAGCGCACTTTCGGGCGGTATCATGCAGGCGATGGTCACCACCGTGGCCGGTCTGGTTGTCGGCATCATCGCCTACATAGCGTACAATACGCTCGTTTCACGCGTTAACAAGGTGGTGCAGAACATGGAGGCGCATACCATCGCATTCATGGATGTGCTGGATCAACCTGCCAAATAGACCACCATGGCGCTCAGAAGCACACACAAGGTGGATGCAGGGTTCAATATGAGCTCCATGACCGATCTGGTCTTTCTGCTGCTCATATTCTTCGTGATCGTAAGCACGCTGGTTAGCCCATACGCGCTGCCCGTGGATCTGCCCAAGAGCGCGAACAAGACGCAGGAGAAACCCAAGGTCTCGGTAAGGATCGATGCCGAACAGAATTTCAGCGTGAACAATTCCAAGATCGAACCGCTCGACCTGGAAGGTGTACTGAAGGATGAAATGGCGAAATATCCCGCCGATCAGGCGATCGTGATGCACGTGGATCAAAAGGTGCCGACAGGCGTTACAGTGAGCGTGCTCGATATTGCGAAACGCAATCGCTGGCGGATCATTCTTGCCACCAAGCCCGAATAGCACCGGCACGTGATCTGAAAAGATGGAAGCAGCATGAGCACACTGGCATTGGAACAACAACGCGATCGGCGAACCAGCGCGATCCTCACCGTGCTGTTCCATATCGCGATGATCGTACTGTTCCTGTTCTTCGGATTGAAACAACCCGATCCGTTGCCGGAGGAAACCGGGATCGAAGTGGCAATGGCCGATTTCGGCACAAGCCTCACGGGCAGCGGCAACATCGAAACTCCGAACCCGGGCGAACAACAGTCGGCCGCTGCTGCCGTGAACGCAGCCCAGGAAACACCCGAGGAAGTCGCGACCGATGATGAGAGTGATGTTGCGGTGACCAAGCCGGAGAAACCGAAGAAGCCAAAACCGGAGACCACTCCGAAGCCAAAACCCGAACCCGAAAAGCCCAAGGAACCCACGATCAACGACAAGCTGGCCGAAGCGCTCAACTCCTGGGGCAAAGGTGGCGGTGGTGGCGGTGAAGGCACATCCAACGATCCGGGGAATGCCGGTGTGGAAAGCGGAAAACCCGATGGCCTCGGCACTTTTCATGGCGATGGCTGGTCGATCAACCTCGGCGGTCGTGGATTGGTGAAAGGTCCGAACATCACCGATCGGCCGAACATCGATCGCCGATCCATCGTGGTGATCACCATCAAGGTGGATCGCCAGGGCAAGGTCACCAGCGCTTACGAGAACCTCACGAAGAGCAATACCACCAGCCAGATCCTCTTCAACATTGCGAAGAAGGCCGCAAAGCAGGCATCGTTCACCGTGAAGGCGGATGGGCCTTACGAGCAGCAGGGCGAGATGACCTTCATCTTCGATCCACAGTAACTTGAATTACGAGGAAACGTTGGCGTACCTGTACGCACAGCTTCCCATGTTCCATCGCATCGGCAAGGCCGCATACAAGGCCGATCTGTCGAACACCCACCGCCTGATGGAGATCCTGGATCATCCAGAGCGCGGCATGAAGTGCGTGCACGTGGCGGGCACCAACGGAAAAGGAAGCACGAGCCATTTGATCGCGAGCGTTCTACATGAGGCCGGCTACAGAACCGGACTTCACACATCGCCGCACCTGAAAGATCTGCGCGAGCGTTTCAAGATCGATGGTGAAATGATCCCGCAGGAAGATGTGATCGCCTTCGTGGAACGCTTTCGCGAAGCATTCGGACCGATCGGAGCATCTTTCTTTGAGTGGGGCGTGGCCCTTGCGCTTCACTATTTCCGCGAGGAAAAGATCGATATCGCAGTGATCGAAACAGGGCTCGGTGGAAGACTCGATAGCACCAACGTGATCACTCCTGAAGTAAGCGTGATCACCAACATCGGTTGGGACCATGCCGATCTTCTCGGTGGATCGATCGAAGCGATCGCTGCGGAAAAGGCCGGCATCATCAAACCGGGAATTCCAGTGGTGATCGGCGAAGCAGAAGGTACCGTAGCAGAGATCTTCATCCAAAAAGCCGAAGCTGTAGGTGCTCCGATCGCCTTCGTGGACCATGCTTCTACCCTTCCATTCCCGATCGGGTTGATCGGCGCGCACCAACAGCGCAACGCGCGAACAGCCCTACACGCATTGAACGAACTGAGGAACAAAGGCTGGAGCATCACCGATGATCACATCCGATCAGGCTTCCAGAACGTTATCGCCAACACAGGGCTCAAGGGGCGCTGGCAGCAACTTTCCGATCGGCCACGAACGTTCGCCGATGTGGCGCACAATGTTGATGGTATCCGCGCCGTGATGGAACTCGTGCATCAGCAACAATTCGCTCGGCTGCACATCGTGATCGGCACCGTCAACGACAAGGACCTGGGCCGTATGTTGAAGGAACTGCCCCGGCAGGCGGTCTATTACTTCTGCAAGGCGGACATTCCACGCGGACTTGCGGCTGCCGATCTGAAAGAACAAGCGGCTCAGATCGGCCTCAACGGAACTGTTCATGAAAGCGTAAAGGCCGCATATTCAGCCGCCCAGGCTGCAGCCACCGAACGCGATCTGGTGCTGGTGACAGGAAGTGTTTTCGTTGTTGCTGAAGTTCTTTAGCTTCGATCCGATCCTTTGCTATATTTGCCGCCCGTTCGGGAGCATAGCTCAGCTGGTTCAGAGCATCTGCCTTACAAGCAGAGGGTCCTTGGTTCGAATCCGAGTG
>JAEZDL010000094.1 GCA_023418095.1 Bacteroidota bacterium | reverse complement strand
TATTGAGGCCGGGCGGCAAGCTCTTGTTCGCGGAGAACCTTCAAGGAACAAAGCTGCACTCCTGGCTACGCAGGAAATTCATTCCGTGGAATACCTACTGGCGTTACCTGCACCCGATCCGCGATCGTGATCTATTCGAGCATTTCAGCGAATTCCATGAGCGTTCGATCGGACTTTCGGCGAACCTTGGCCGTAACGAAGCTCAACGGGATCTGCTTGCGCGTTTCGATCGCGCGATCGAGCCGATCGTGCCGATCGGCTGGCGTGAGATCTGGATCGGCGTAGCCGTGAAATGAACCTGCGATCACTCGCGTGAGCGATCCACTTCGCGAACGATCCGGCCGTTCTCGTAATGTAGTTCGCGGTACACCTGGCCGTCGGGCGAATAATCATAATGCACGCCGTGCTCCACGCCGTTCTGCCAGTTCTCCACGAATTTGATCGTTCCGTTCTCGTAATAATATTTCCACGTTCCGTGCTCCACGCCATTTTCGAACTGGCCCACGTATTCCAATCCGCCGTTCGGGTAATAGACCTTCTCCATCACCTTTACAGCTTCCTCGCCCTTTCCTTTCATGTAGATCACCACTTCAGGCTTGCCGTTGGGGTGCGAGGCAGCCACATATTTCTTCGTGGAACAGCCTGCGAGAAGGAGCACCACGAGCAATACGGTGAGCAGGCGGGCTGGCAGCATGGCGGCTAATTTAGATGAAACGCACCGACCGATCCGCAGTTAGAACCACGCGATCAATTTCAGGTTGAACCTTCGAGGTGTGAGGAAATCGGGGATCGAATAATACCGGCCGCTCACATCGGTCACCCAGGTGTGATCGATCGTATTGTCGATGTTGAGCAGGTTGAACACTTCCAGGCTGAGCCACATGTTGTCGATGCCTTTCAGGAACGCGGGTTTGCGCTGGCCTTCGGCACCAATGAACTGTTTGCTGAAACCGATATCCACGCGGCGGTAGATGCTTGTGCGCAACGTATCGCTGTAGCGATCGAAGTTGGGTGGACCGAACGGCAGGCCGGTGCCGAACACCAGGTTCAGGTGTACCTTGAACGTGGGCCAGCGTGGCATTTCATCCTGGAAGAACAGGGCGAAGTTCACCCGCTGATCGGTCGGTCGCGGAATGTATCCGGGCCGGATCAGCGTACTATCGATCGCCACTTGATCGAACGTATAACCGGGGTAGATCACATCACCAGCCTCATTGTAGCGCACGTAGTATTGATCGTCGGTGATGTCCTCCTGGATCGTCATCACACTTGCGCCGACCCAGCTTTCGATCCCTTCGATGAACTCGCCGTTCAGCTTCATGTCGATCCCGGTAGCGAAGCCTTTGGCGTTGTTCGTTCCGTAATACCTGATCCGGATGTTGTCGACCTCGTACGGGATCAGGTCGTTCAGTTGTTTGTAGTAGAGTTCGGTGGTGAGCTTGAATGGCCGGTCCCAGAATTTCAACCGGCGATCCATGCCGAGCAGGAAATGGATGCTATGCTGCGCACGGATATCGGGGTTCAACGTCCCGTCCATGCGCCGCACTTCGCGATAGAATGGAGGTTGGTAGTATGATCCGGTGGCGAACCAGAAGCTATAGTCGCGCGGAATGGTGTCGCCGTTCGCATCGATCGTTGTCCAACCCGGGTTGAAAGTGAACCGGAGACGCGGGCTCACCGTGGTCTGGCCATTGAATGTCCAGTGCTGGCCACGCACGCCGGCGATCAGCGTCCACCACCGATCCTCGCGATCGCTTTCCCATCGCCATGCGTTCTGCACATAAGCCGAAGCGCGGATGCTTTCCATGTTGAGCCTGCTCTTCAGCACATAATTCAATTCGAGATCATCGCCCTGGTTCAGTGGAATGCTGTAGCCTGCGGAATCGATCAGGTTCCATTCGCTCAACTTGTCGTTGATCAATTCCGACTTCACATCGGCGCCCCATTGCAAGTATTGATCATTCCCATGCTGGTGGAACCCTTTGTGCGCGAATGAATACACGGTCGCATCAAGATCATTGCGGGCATGATCGAGCGATCCGCCCACGCCGAGGTTGCGCACGACTTCGCCGAATTGATCGCTGCCGAGATCGCGTTCCAATTCATCGAGGTAATATTCCGCCAGCACATCGAAGCGTTCTGTTTCGAACGTCTTGAAAGAACTCAAGGTGAATTTCAAAAGCGTGTTACGCGTGGCCTGAACATTCAGGTTGAATGCCCCGAAATACGTCTGGAATTGTGTTACCTCCTGGCCTTCGAAGTAGACAGTGAAGCGAAGCGCCTGGTTGAAGGTTCCGAATTCCGTTTCACGATTCTGCGGAACAAGTCCGTAGCGATTGCTGGAATAAAGACCGAGGAAACCGAGTTCGATATTGTCGGTGATATCGTAGGTCCAATAGCTCTGCAGATCGGTGTACACCGGCCGGTATTCGCCCTGCGTGTCCGATCCGGAAAGAAGCAACTGGTTCACACGATGACGGAAACCCGTGATGTGGCGCAGCCTTTTCTTCATCATCGCATCTTCCACATGAACTGCGCCGCCGAGCAGGCCGATCATCGCGCTTCCACCGAACTGCCGGGGACGTTTGTACTGGATGTCGAGCACGCTGCTCATCTTGTCGCCGTAGCGTGCTTCGAAACCGCCTGCGCTGAATTCGAGCCGCTCGATCATATCCGGGTTCGGAAAGCTCAAGCCTTCCTGCTGACCGGCACGTACGAGAAAGGGCCGATATACTTCGATATCGTTCACGTACACCAGGTTCTCATCGAAGTTGCCGCCACGGACGCTGTAGCCACTTGAAAGTTCGTTGCGCATCATCACGCCGATCTGTCCCTGCAGCAGCGATTCCACCCCGCTGAGCGGCGATGGATTGAATCGCGTAAGCCGCGGGTTGATCGGCTCAACACCGCGTTCGCGCTGGCGGCGTGTGCCTTCTACTTCAACCTGTTTCAGCGTATGCAGCCGCAGGCTTACATCGATCTTGCGCTCTTCACCGGCCTCCAGTTCGATCCGTTCGGTCCAGGGAAGAAGTCCGGCGAAACTGAAACGTATTTCGACCGGAATGCCCGCTGGAACGATCAGTTCGTAACGCCCATTGAGATCGGCATTGGTGCCGGTGTTCTCATCAACGGAAACGGTCGCGCCGGGAAGCGTGTTGCCAAGCTCATCCTTGATCTGCCCGCGAATGGTGGCCGTCTGGCCGATCGCTTCGATCGATAGCGAGAGTAAAAGGAGGAAGATCAGTCTGCGCTGCATCCGAAGTGGTGGGATAACGGATCGGGCTGGAGCGAAGTATGATCGGATCGGGAAAGATCGGAAACCGGTTCAGCCAAGCGCTTCGGCGATGTTTGTTGGAAGCGATCCGGGGCCTGCGAAATGTTCGAGCACGAGCACACCGATGCTGGCGCAATATTCCTTCAACCTGTTACGCGCTTCATCCTCCACGCCACCGCCGATCACCAGCAACTTCGGCTCGCCCCGGCGCAGTTCAGCCATCAGCTTCTCTTCATCCATGAAACCATCCGCCTTCATGCCTGCGGCTGCCAATTGTTGGGCCACCAGCGTCATCATGGCGGCATTCCGCCCGAAATAATAGATCCCGTCCATCGCAGCGCGAAAATAACCGGATCCGCCGATCGAAACGATCGGGATTGATCTTGTAATTTTCGCGGATGAGATGGATCTTACTCGGATTGATCCTTTGGCCAATTTTAGGGATCTCTCAAGGGCCAATAAAAGGACGGGTCGTATCAACCCATAATGATAGGTTGGAGATCATTGATCTATCTCCGGAAGGCTTTCCGAATATTTCGATAGTATTCCGCGCAGAGGACGATCTTGGGTTTCCTGTATGGGATCTGATTTCGGATGACATCAACATTCTGGAGGACGGCCGAGAATGTAAATTGATAGACCTGAGACCTATTAATTGCCAAGAGCCGTTGAACATCGCATTGGTGATCGACAGATCGGGATCAATGGGTTTTGAAGCCATTTATTCAGATACCTCAGCTTTAATGCGGCTCGGCTTCGATCCAACGGCTTGGGAACACGCAATGGATACCTTCCGGACACCATTACACTATGCAAAAGATGGCGCTCTTCAGTTCGTTGATTCCTTCGATCCAGCTAAGGATAAGATCTCGCTGACATCATTCTCAACACATGTAGATACATCCTTTTCGATGACAGATGACTTTCTAAAGATCCATCATGCTATTGTTGAACTCGAGGCGGGGGGAAAGACCTCTTTGTTCGATGGGATCGCATCTGCCTTGGATCTCGTTCAGACTGCGAAAGGGGTGAAAGTGATCGTGATCCTCACCGATGGCATGGATAATTCATCAGTCAATTCACTACCCACTATCGTTGAACGGGCGCTAGATGAAGGTGTTAACATTTATGCAATAGGATTGGGCGCCGCAGATAAAAAAGTTCTCAACGATATTACGTCTACGACCGGAGGTATATCTTTCTTTACTAACGATGCCGCGGCGGTCATCACTATATATAATGAGATCAGCCGGATCATCCAAGCATATTACGTTGTGACATACACATCTGATAATCTTGCCTCTTCAGCCCAAAATAGATCGATCGAGCTTTCGATCACCTTCGAGGATGATATGATCCAAGATATCTCTACTTTAATGATTCCTAGCGATGTGATCGATTACCTATCTGATCGGGAAAAGCGTAGAGAGTGGTCGATATATGGAGGGGTCGCACTTATCCTTATTGCTGGAGGATACCTTACATATACCTGGAAAAAGGTTCAAAAGCCGTTGATCGCTAAACTATGGCCGAACCCTTCGGTAGATGAAGCGATCTATTTGGATTTTACGGCAAATGCTGGAACTGTACAATTTCAGCATGTCCTCCACCCCTTTGGAAAACAGTATAATATTTCAAATGGGATAAATCGCTATGATATTTCCACATTTCCTTCAGGTGATTATGTGATCACAGTTCAATCGCGAGATAGAGAACCTGAGGTTGTGAGGTTCCTGAAGCTATAGGGTTCGTCATCGATCAGCCTACTTTCGGCCACATGAACACCGATCCGCGCGCCGAGGCCTTTCTGCGTTTATTGAAGATCATGGACGAACTGCGCGAACAGTGCCCTTGGGATCGCAAACAGACCATGGCCACGTTGCGGCCGCTCACGATCGAGGAGACCTACGAACTGGGCGATGCGATCCTGCGCGACGATCTGCAGGAAGTGAAGAAGGAACTCGGCGATCTGCTGCTGCACATGGTTTTCTATGCGAAGATCGCGAGCGAGAAAGGTGCGTTCGATATAACGGATGTGTTGAACGCGATCTGCGACAAGTTGATCCACCGCCACCCGCATATCTATGGTGACGTAAAGGTGAAGGATGAAGATGAAGTGAAGTCCAATTGGGAAAAGATCAAGTTGGAGGAGAAGGCCCGATCGGGTGGAAGGAGCACCGTGCTCGAAGGAGTTCCCAAAGGTTTGCCTTCATTGGTGAAAGCCATCCGCATACAGGACAAGGCGCGGGGCGTGGGTTTCGATTGGGAGAACAAGGAGCAGGTTTGGGAGAAAGTGAACGAGGAGCTTGGTGAGTTGAAGCGCGAGGTGGATCTGGGATCGGATAAGCAGGCTGAGGAACTGGGGGATGTTATGTTCAGCCTGGTGAACTATGCGCGTTTTCTCGGCATCGATCCGGATGAAGCGCTTGAACGGACCAACCGGAAGTTCATCAGCCGCTTCAATTACCTGGAGACAAAGTCCAAGGACGAGGGCAAAAATTTTGGGGAAATGAGCCTGCAGGAGATGGAGGTGTACTGGCAACAGGCCAAGCGGGCGGGCCATTGATCGGGGTCTGCAGCGTGAAGACCACTCCCCAAGAACCTACTGTGAATCCGCCCCAGTTTTCCACGCTTGAAAGCGGTTCGATCGGCGGATAGCCAGGTTCAACGAAATACGATTTCGATGAAAAGCCCCGTTGGTTAGATGAGCATGGCCTTTCCTTCGATGGATCCGGTGATAATTTTCCGCTGGCAATGTTTTTGATTGCTGAGGATCGCTCGAATGTCTTCGGCCCAGCCATACAACAGATTGCCCGATCCAACCAACAATAGCGGCAATACCAACCCGATCTGGGCTGCACCCCATCTTGCACATTCCCGTGCAAATGAGCCGGAAAGCATCGCCTATGCGCTTGAGCAACAGCGGAAAGACGACTTCCTGAGCATGGCGAGCCATGAACTGAAGACCCCGATCTCCACACTGAAGGCCTTCCTACAGATGGTGAGCGATGGAGATGGTCCGGAAGCGGTGGTATCCAAAGCGCATCTCAAGAAAATGGTCGATCAGGTGGATCGGCTTACCCGCCTGGTCACAGACCTGCTTGAAGTATCGAAGATCCAGAAAGGGGAGATCGAGTTCGAGAAGGGTAACGTGGATGTGGATGCTCTTGTGAATGAAGTGCTTGCGGAAGCACGCATGCGCCACACCTCCCACCAATTCATACTTAGCGGCACGGCTGGTTGCAAGATCACCGGTGATCGGGCGCGCCTCGGGCAGGCGCTCACCGAATTGCTGAACAATGCGGTGAAGTTCTCGCCTAATTCCGATCTCATCGAAGTGAATGTGGGTTGCAAGGCCAATGTGGTGGAGATCACCGTGCAGGACCATGGGATCGGGCTTCACTCGGCCGATCAGGATAAGATCTTCGAACGGTATTTCAGGGTATTGAAGGATCCAGCGAAACCGTTCCCCGGGCTTGGGGTCGGCTTGTACATCGTAAGCGAGATAGTCCGCCACCATCAAGGCAAGGTGCTGGTCTCCAGTGAAGCAGGAGAGGGAGCAGCGTTCACGCTATCGTTACCAGTTCAACCGGCGGGAACGGATGGGTAGCCTGAATACCGATCCAAACATTCGTATTCTCCTGGTGGACGATGAACCCGATCTACTTGGGATCGTGGAACTCGTGCTCGTGAAGAAAGGCTTCAAGGTCACCGCATTGCAGGATCCGCCTTCGGTGGATGAACTGGTGCGCATCGATCCCGACGTTGTTTTCCTCGACCTGCTCCTGAAAGGGCAGCATGGTGTGGATATCTGCCAGCGGATCAAGGCCGATCCACGATCCAGCCATGTGCCGGTGGTGATCGTTTCAGCACATACCGCCGCTGAGGTGAAGGAAGCCTGCCAGGCATGCAGCGCCGATGATTTCCTTACCAAACCGTTCGATATACACGAACTCGGGCGCAAGGCGGAGCATTACGGATCGCTCCATAAGCAGATGAAAGGTCAGGGCTGATCGGGGATTGGGTTCCCCCCGGCACGGCTGGCTTCCACACCGATCCACTCATTCCCATCGGAACCGCGGCTGATGTCCCGTACGGTACCGCCTTTGCATTCATTTCGAACACATATCCCAGTGATCATGAGCACTAGTGAGACATCCCGCGGACAACAAGTCCGATCCATCCTATCGAGTCTTCTTTTCACGATACTTCTCAGTCTTCCAGCTGTAGCGCAGGAGACCGCTACCTCCCGTTCGGGATGGATACTGTTCAACGACAGTGTGGCCGCGGAACTTGAACTGCGCGATACACAGCTGGAGCGTTTGAGAGAGATCGATGAGCGGTACAGGGAAGATCACGCGCGGCTGGGTCCCGATCCGCTGAGCGATCCCAATTATGTGGCGCTCTACGAACGCCGGAATGCCGAGATCGCAACGGTACTCGATGCGGAACAATACCGGGCCTGGCTGCGGATGAACGATCTGGAGAATGAGGATACGCGAAGTCGTCCTGGTTTTGGGCCCGCAGGTGCGGACATGGATCGCCGCGATCCACAGACGCCGATCAGGGAGCGAGATGCAGGAGTGAATACGGGTGGCGCGGTCAAAGGCGGATCGGATCGATAGGGCGATGGGCACTGCCGCACTTCTTCAGGAATTATCCACGGCGCTAACGGACAGCCAGCGTGCGTTCGCGGATGCCGTGGACCATGTGGAGGATCCAGCCTTGAAGGAACGGTTGATGCGCTGCGGTAACGAGCGCGCACCGTTGATCGAGGAGCTGGCCAACGAATTGGCGCGCATGCATGAGGACGTACCGATGGATGGGACCTTGAAGGCCGAAGTGCAGCGGGCATGGAACTCGATCACCGGATCTTTCACCAAGAACGGCGCGATCGGCGTATTGAAGGAATGCGCCCGCCACCAACAGGAACTCATGGAGATGTACGATCGCGCGATCGCTGCACCTGGGCTACCATCGCATGTGCGCGAAATGCTTCAGCAGCACCGCGCCATGCTCAGCGATGGATCGAACGAGTTGATCACACTTGAAAGAACATTATCTAAATGAACACTTCAGAAAATTCGCAACGGATACCATCAGAAGGCGATCGATTGGGCGGGACACTGGCCGAAGGCAGGCTTGCGAGCAGGAGCAGGGCCGATCGCCAGACAGGTTCGCACCAGTTATCAACCTCACTGAACGCACCACGATCAGGCGGCGAAGCGCCCACCAGGGATCGCAGCCGACCCAACGATGGCGCCGACGGACTCGCCAATGGCATAAGCGCGCTGCATTTCGATCACCGTGTGTGGCTCAATTCATTGCGTTTCTATCGTGAGGAACTGTTCATCTTCCAACGCCACCTCGAGCAATTCGTGCGTACAGCGGCCGTGCCGGAGACCATGGCGCATGTGGAACAGTTCCAGAACAGGTTCATCCGCCAGAGCGAGGTGATCGATGAATTGGCGCATGATATCAAGAAGCACGACCAGGCCCTTTCCGATCAACTCTCTTCGAAGGCCCCCGGCATGATCTATCGCCCCTTTGGGATCCACAATGAGCTGCGCGAACGCATGGACACCTTCGAACGGCTGTACATGGAATTGAAGAACGAATTCAGGAACTGGCTCGCCTACAACCGTTGATCGCCTAGCTCCAGCAGGGCCTGCTGCGCGCGATGATCATCGCGCTGAGGCAGGCCTCTTCGCGCCGGGCGCCCCGCCCGATGGAGAATTTCGGCAGTTGATCGAACGGCTTGCGGGCCACACTGATCCGGCATTCACCGAACGGGATCACCTTGAAGATCTTGCGATCCGAATTTTTGGCGAGCGATCGCAGTTCATGCTCATCGATCGGTGCGAATCCTTTTGGTGCGAACGGTCCCATGGACAAATGATTCTGAAGCATGAAGTTCCGCTAAAATACGGCTTTGCCGCAGTGTTCCCACATTTGGATCTCAACAACCGATCGTGGATCGGGCCTATTCCGCAGCGCCGCTGAACGCATAGGAAACGATGTTGGCGCCCATTTGAAGTGCCTTTGTGCGCGTGGCTTCACTGTCACCATGTACATCGGGATCCTCCCATCCATCACCCAGATCGCACTCATGATCGTAGAAGACGATCAAACGGCCTTCCCAGAAAAGCCCGAATCCCTGCGCTGGTTTCGCATCGTGTTCATGGATCTTGGGCGGCCCGCTCTGGAAATTGAATCGCTGGTGATAGATCGGATGAGCGTACGGTAATTCCACCAGATCAAGCTCAGGGAAGAGCGCCTTCAACTGTGGCCGGATGAATTCGTCCATGCCGTAATTGTCGCTGATGTGGAGCGATCCGCCGCCGATGAGGTAATTGCGCAGGTTCTCCATTTCCTGCTGGCTGAAGACCACGTTGCCATGCCCGGTCATGTGCACCCACGGATAATTGAAAAGTTCCGGACTGCCCACTTCCACCACGGGAACTTCCGGGGAGATGGACATGTTCAATTCCTTGTTGCAGAATTTCACCAGGTTCGGCACAGCGGTGGGGTTCGCGTACCAATCGCCGCCGCCGCTGTAGCGAAGCACCGCGAGCTGGAACGATCCCTGCGCGACCAATTGTGGCAGAAATACCAGCGGCAAGGAGAGAAGAAGAACGATCCGTATGAACATCGGGTGCAAGTTACCGCTGCTGGAACAGGCTCATCCATGTGCAGGCTGCGATGGCTGCGGTCTCGGTGCGCAAACGCGCGCTTCCGATCGAGACCGGCCGGAAACCCTGCTGCTTCAACCGATCCGCTTCATCCATGGAAAGATCACCTTCGGGCCCAATTACAAAGATGGCATCCGCAGAACCTGTATACGCCTGCATCAATGCTTCGTGTTCGCCTTCACACCAGCCGAAGAATCGTAGTGGCGGTCCGGTCGCTGCGATGATCTCCTTCAATTGCTTGGGTTGATCGAGGATCGGAAGCCAAACACGCCGGCTTTGCTTCATCGCTGCGATCATCACCTTCAGCCCGCGATCCACGCGGAATTTCGTGCGTTCGCTTCGATCGGTGATCAAAGGTGTGATCCGGTCCACACCGATCTCCACCGCTTTTTCAAGGAACCATTCGAACCGATCGATGTTCTTGGTGAGCGCCACGGCCATGTGGATCTTCCATCGGCGTTCCGCAGGAAGGACCTCCCGATGCAGGATCTTCACCGATCCCCGCTTCCGATCCAACTCCACGATCTCCGCTTCAGCGCGGGATCCCCTGCCATCCAAAAGGCCGATCCGATCGCCGATCCGTGATCGCATTACCGAGAACGCATGGTGCGCCTCCTCATCCGGCAGATCGGTAAAAGGTTCGGTGATCCCAGGTGAATAATACAAGTTCATGTGGCGTGGTCCGATCCGATCCGTTCATCCAACCTGCGCAGGAGAACGAGTGAAAGAATGAACACAACGAAGAAAAGGAACGTGGCTTCCAACACACCCATTCCCAACTGCACAGGCCATTGCATGGTCGTGAAACTTCCATCGGCGAAGGCAGGCATGATCAACCCGAAGATCGGATCCTTCACATCAGTGGGCGCACTGAACCAGATCGTGCTCTTCGCCGCAAAGTTCACCAAAAGCCCGATGAACGAGAACAACAGGAACAGCCATTCGAAGAGCGAATTCCAGCCGATCAATGGAATGCCGGCTGCAAAAATGAGCACGGTGATCGCCGTGAGATGCCGCGGCCCCAGGGCCCAGCCGCCCCACCACATACTGTGCGATGCGATCAACAACACCAACCCGATCGAAGGAAGGATCAAGGGGTGGAGCAGAATGCTCTTCAGATCCATTTTTCCGATCCGCCGAAGGATCGCCACCATGCACAGGACCGTTACAGGTGCGTAGATGAACATGCCACGATATGGGGTGAAGAAAAGACCGATCAAAGCATCGATCGCTGGTGCGGCCAATCCGAGGATCCGCTGCTCGTCGGCATGCGCGTGCACTTGTGTATACGGCAATTGGAACGGCGATCCGGTGATCATGGTGTTGAGCGCGAGCAACAGGATCATACCAGGCAGGCCGCCGATGATGAACCGGAAAAGATCCTTCAATCGCCCACTCACCGCGAGCTGAATGCACCAGATCAGCGGAAAAACGAACAGACTGTATTCTGAAAGCACCGCTGCGGATGAAAGAATCCCGGCGGAGATATTCAAGTCCTCTTTCATGCGATCCCAAGCGATCAACAGGAAGAACGCCGCGATCAAATGGCCATAGAAACTTCCCGAATAAACGAACAGGTACGATCCCAGCATGGGCAGGATCGCGAGCCATGAAGGTGCAAAAGGCACATCGATCCTGCGCATCCGGCGCCAGATCCAGAAGATGATGAAAGCAAGTGGAACACTACCGCAAAGGAGACCGCACAGGCGAAGCAGATCATCGCCGATCGCTCCATCGGCACTCCGGTCGCATACGCCGGTCTCCACCGCGACCCACCAGATCGGCACCATCAACAGCGATGGGAGCGGGGCTTTTTCGGAATAGTAATGATCGCCAACGTGCGCCTTGTCCTCCGTGAGGTCATGGTACCGATCGATGCGCAATGTTCCATGTTCGGCCAGCGATGCCACCAGCGTTGCGCGGCTGATCGTGTTCGCGTTGTGCGAACTGTCCAGGTGCCAGCTGCAGAGCAGCAGCACGATCGAAAGGAAGAGGATGCCGTGCCGGCGCAAAAGCACGGTCACTGTTTGCGATCGGCCTTCCGCTTGAAGTCGAGCTTGTAGAAATGGAAATCCGGGCTCACCAGATCGATCTTGAAACCCTTCACCTTGTGATCGGTATCGAACTGGAACGTGATCCAACCGGGTTCAAGGAAGGGGTCGATGTGGTTCCATTTCCAGGTATCGTGGTGCCAGTGCTCCAGGCTTCCCGTAAGCAGATCCTTCGCCGGCATAAGGGTGAGCACCGGGGTTCCGTTCGCGTTGGTGATCACGGCATCGCCGTACACTTTGTCACCGTAATCGCCAGCGATCTTTTCCGCGCCGGCCGTGGGCGTGGTGCCATTCACGCGCGCAGCCGTGCGATCGGCGAGGCGTTTCGCATTGCGTTCATCACGCGCCTTTATGCGGGGCAGCATGTCCGCGACCGGATCGGCCGTTCCGGTGCCGAGGTACATGTCCAGCACTTTGTCCGTTACAGCGAACGCGATGTACGTTTCCGCATTGGCGAGCGCGATCACTGCAAGATCCTTTTCCGGCACCACCGCATGGTTGAGGATGAAACCGGGAAGTCCGCCGCTGTGGGTGATGATCTTGGCGCCGGACCGATCCTCGGTGAACCAACCCAACGCCGCGCCATCGTAATGTTTTCCGGTGGCCGCGTCTTCCGGACCAACGGGAAAGCTCAGGTGATTGGTGGTGATCTTCACCCATGTATCCTCCTTCAGGAATTCCTTGCCGTTCACCTTTCCCTCGTTCATCCACATCGCATCCCATTTCGCCAGATCGGTGACACTGGAGTTGATGCCCGTCGCGCCATCGGCTCCGCGCAACGGCTGATGTGCCATGCTCTTCACCCCGCTGCCTTTCTCCCGATCGGGAACGTGCGGCAGTGCAACGTCCGTCATTCCCTTCAACGCCGGGGTCTCCACCGTTGTGCGCGTCATGTCCAATGGTTTCAGGATCCGATCGGTGATGAAGGTGTCCCAATCCTTCCCGCTCACCTTTTCGATCACCTGCGCGGCCGCGATGTACATGAGATTGCTGTAGCCGAATTCCTCACGGAAGCCATGGGTGAACGGTTCCCTGGAATGCCTGTGCAGGATCTCCTCCGGTTCGAGGTCCGTTCCGTACCACAGCAGATCGCCATCGAAAGTGATCCACCCCGATCGGTGGCTGAGCAGATCGCTGATCGTCATGTTCGCTGTGATGTATGGATCGGGTGTTGCGAAACCGGGCAGATGCTTGATCACCGGATCTCCGAAGTCCAGTTTCCCTTCGTCCACAAGAAGACCGATCGCACATGCCGTGAATGCCTTGCTGATGGAGGCGCAGGTGAAGATCGTGTTCGGTGTCACCTTCTCCTTTCCGGAAAGATCGGGAGTTCCATAGCCTTTGCTCCAGATCAATTGGCCATCCTTCACTATACCCACGGCGAGCCCGGGCTGGCCGAACTGCTGCATCGCGCTGGTGATGTAGGCGTCGAGTTTCTTCAGATCGGGCTGGCGCTGTGCGAACAGCTGACCGAGAAGGATGATCGCTAGGATCGAAAAGGTGGACCGCATGGCGCGAAGATCGTAAAGCGGATCGATCCTACATCCGCCGGCGACGTCCACTCGAAGCTTCTTCTTCCTTCTCTTCCTCGCTGATCGGTGCGCCCTTCAATTCGGTATCCATCGCGATCCCATCGATCACTTCGATGTTGATCCCATCGGAAAGCCCGGTCTTGATATGCCTGCGCTCGAATTGCTGATCGCCGGTCTTCACCTCCACGAACGCGCTGTCACCGGTCTCGTTGAATTGCACCAAACGTTCCGGGATCACCATCACCGAATCGCGGCGATCGAGAACGATATCCGCGTTCGCGCTGTAGTTCGCGCGGATGAATTGATCTTCCTTCGGCTCCACAGCGGCGCGCACCTCGAACTTGATCGCACCTTCCTCATCCACGCCTTTCGGTGCGATGTATTCCAGTTTCGCGGGGAAGGTCTGGTCGTCGATCGCGCCGATCGTAAGGATCAGGTCCATGTCGGTGCGCACTTTACCGATCTCGCTCTCATCCACTTTTCCTTTGAAGATGAGATCCTGCATATCCGCGATGAAGGCGATCGTGGTCCCTTCGTTGAAGTTGTTCCGTTCGATCACGCTGGATCCCACTTTCACCGGCACATCCAGCACCATGCCATCGATCGTACTTCGCACGATGGTGTTGCTCGCGCTTCCGCTGGACCGGCTGATCCCTTCACGCACAAGTTGCAATGCGTTCTGTGCCGCATCCAATTCCTGTTCGGCGTTGCGCAGCGCGATATCGAACGTTTGCATTTCAGCGGCGGAGATCACGCCTTTTTCAGCCAGTGGTTTGTTCCGATCGTAGTTCAGTTTTGCGTTGGCCTGCGCGATCTCCGCGCTGCGCACCGCACTTTCGGCGTTGTTCAGCGTGAGCATGTCCGGCACGATCTGGATCGTGGCCAGCTTGTCTCCTTTCTTTACTGTTTCACCTGCTTCCACGAAAAGTTCACGAATGATCCCGCTCACCACCGGTTTCACTTCGATCTCCTGGCGTGGTTCGATGCTTCCGTTCGCGATGGTTTTCTTGATGATGCTGCCTTTCGTCGGTTTCTCAACCTTGAACACCTCAGGCTTGTCCACGGATTTCTGGTAGAGGAACCAGAGCGTCCAGATGAAGAGGAACGCGATCGCGGCGAAGAAGAAGTAACGGAGGAATTTTTTCATCGTTCGTTTTTCACTTGTATCTATTCCGCCCTCAGGGCATCAACGGCATTGATCTTCAAGGCACGGCGCGCAGGGATCAGCCCGGCGAAAAGTCCGCTGATAACAAGCACAGCGAGCGCGATCAGCGCAGTGCGAAGATCCACCTCGGGCCGATCGAAGAAATCACCCTGCAGACCTGCGGCGATCACCGCCTCCAGGAGCAGAACGCCCAACGTGAGCCCAATGTAGCCGGCAAGAACCGTTAGCGTGAGCGATTCCAGGATGATCTGTGTGCGGATCGTTCGCGGTCTTGCGCCGATCGCGCGACGGATCCCGATCTCCTTAGTTCTCTCGCGGATGATCACCATCATGATGTTGCTGATGCCGATCACGCCCGCCAGCAGCGTAAGAATGCCAACGAACCAGCTAAGGAAATTGATGCCGACGAAGAGCATGTTCATTTTTCCGAATGCTTCCTCGAGATTGAAACTGCCGAATGCCATGGAGTCATCGGGATGAACCGAATGCCTTCGTGCCATGAGCTTCTTGATCGCTGCTTCGATCTCAGAGACGGGAGTTCCCGGAACAGCAGTTACAGAGAACCAGCTCACGATGTTGTGGTAATTGAACGCGCTCTGGAAGGTGGTGAACGGAATGAAGATCGTGTTCTCATCCTCTTCGGCATTTTCGCTCGTGCGCAGCGATCGGTGTATGCCCACCACCTGGAAATACACGCCGTTCACGCGGATGTAGTCGCCGATCGGATCTTCATCCGCTTCGAACAGCAGTTCGCGCACGCGCTTGCCGATCACCGCTACTTTTCTTTTGTCGCGCAGATCGCGTTCGTTCAGGAAACGGCCGGTATCCACCACGCTGCTCTGGATCTTCAGCACTTCGGGCATGTCGCCATAGATCGTGAACGCACCGGTCTTGTTGTTGCGCACCACGTTGTTGTTGCCCTGCCAGCCGCCGAGCTGATTACGCGGCGCGAGGTATTGCACGCCGGGAACTTCCCGCTTGATCGCCGCGATATCGTCGTTGTTGAAGTTGAAATAGCGGCCCCGCTGGAAACCTTCGAAAGGCATGGACGTGCGCTGTGTCCAGATGAAGGCGCTGTTGGTGGCCCAACCTGCGAAAAGCTTTTTCGTTCCATTGCTCAATCCATTGCCGGCACCGAGCATCACTACCAGCATGAAGATGCCCCAGCCCACACCGAACGCAGTGAGGAATGTGCGGAGCTTGTTACGGCTCAGCGTCATCCAGATCTCTCCCCAGCGATCGCTATCGAACATCGGTCAATATCCAATTTTCAATTTTCAACTCTCAATTCTCAACTGGCCACTCGCCACTCACAACTCGCCACTCGCATTTTATTCATCCCTCAGCGCTTCGATCGGACGGATCGTTGCTGCGCGTTGCGCCGGGATCAATCCTGCGATCGCTCCGGCGATGATCAAAACGACCGTTGCCTGGATCGCCACGCCGATGTTCACTGTTGGATCGCGGAACATTTCCGTGTCCGGGATCACACTTGCAAGTCCTTCAAGCAGACCTACACCCGCGACAAGTCCGAAATAACCAGCGATGGCTGTGATGAAGATCGATTCCATCAGCACCTGGCTCACCACGGTCCAGGGCGTTGCGCCGAGTGCTTTGCGCACACCGATCTCACGCGTTCTTTCCTTCACTACGATCAGCATGATGTTGCTCACGCCAACGATCCCAGCGATGATCGTTCCTATCCCGATCACCCAGATGAAGAGCGTGATGCCACCGGTGAGCTGCGAGATCATCACATAATCCTCCAGGCTGTTGCGTACCCAGATCGCGCGTTTGTCCTTCGGATCGAAGGTGTGGCGCGCGGCGATGATCTTCTGAACTTCCTGTGCGATGCCTTTACTTTCCTCGATACCTGCGTCTCCCACGGTGAACATGATGTTGTTCAGCATGTTGCTTCCACCGAAAATGCGTTGGGCGGTCGTAAGTGGAAGGTAAACGATGCTCTCTTCGCGTTCGCCGCCACTATCGGTGAAGACACCGACCACCTGGAACGCGATCTTGTTGATGGAGATCCATTCGTTGAGCGGATCCTCATCCTTGAAAAGTTCCTCCTTCACTTTTTTCCCGATCACGGCCACCTTGCGGTATTGCTGCAGATCGATCTCGTTGATGTAACGGCCGCTCGCCATCACGGTGTTCTCCAGTTGCTGGTGGCCGGGATGCACGCTGCGGATCGAAAAGTTCGCGTATTCACCACCGTATACGATGTTGGCCTGGCCGGCCCACATGTTGTACCGGCCGGAATAGAATTCTGCCTGCGGGATCGACTTCCGCAGGAATTCCAGATCGGAATTATCGAGAACGATCTCCCTTCCCGGCTGCATTCCTTTATACGGTAGCGTGGTCTGGCCGCCGCCGATCCAGATGCTGTTCACCGCATCATCCTTGAAGGCGAAATCGACGCCATTGCTCAGCCCATTTCCCGCACCGAGCAGGAAGATCAGCATGAAGATCCCCCAGAACACACTGAACGCGGTGAGGATCGTCCGCAGTTTGTTCTTGCGGATCGTATCGAGGATCTCAGCCCATTTCTCGCTATCGAACATGGGGATCCTTCACTATTCGATCGGCTACTGTTTCGAGCCCTGTACTTTCGATCAAACCATCCTTCAGGCGGATCGTGCGCTGCGTCATTTCAGCGATGTCATGTTCGTGCGTCACGATCACCACGGTCAAACCCAGATCGCGGTTCACGCTCAGCAATAGGTCCATCACTTCGCCGCTCGTGGTGCTGTCCAGAGCGCCTGTGGGTTCATCAGCGAGGATCACTTTCGGGTTCGTTGCAAGTGCGCGAGCGATCGCGACGCGTTGTTTCTGTCCACCGCTCAATTCATTGGGATGATGGTGCGCCCATGGCTTCAGGCCAACTTTCTCCAGCATCTCCATCGATCGGAAATTCCGCTCTTTCTTCGGAACACCCTGGTAATACAAGGGAAGCGCAACGTTCTCCAGCGCGTTCTTGAAGCCGATCAGGTTGAAGCTCTGGAAAACAAAACCGATGTAGCGGCTGCGCAATCCGGCGGCCTCGGTTTCGCTGAGATCCTTTATCAGCCGGCCATCGAGCTTGTATTCGCCATTGTCATAATTATCAAGGATGCCGAGAATATTGAGCAATGTGCTCTTCCCCGATCCGGAACTTCCCATGATGCTCACCAGTTCGCCTTTACCGATGTGCAGATCGATCCCTTTCAACACCTGCAGGATGTTCGCGCCGGTGCGGTAGGATTTACGGATGCCCTTCAGATCGATCATGGAACACGAATTTACCCGGGTGATGCCAGTAAACCGATCCGGATACATGAACGGCGATGAGCGGGGAGGAGCGGGATCTGTGATCGGTGGGCGATGCGGGTATGGACATCGCCTGCGTGCCGGCCTAACTTCGATCGCCCAAATTTCCATTGATGATGAGGTTCAGTCTTTTCCTTCTCCTTCTTCTTTTTGCCGGCGTGGCCCGCTCGATCGATGGCCAGGGAACGATCGTTTCACAGGGGATCGAGCGCAGTTTCCTTTTCCATGCGCCGGGTGAAACGATCGAAGAGGGAATGCCGCTGGTGCTGGTGTTCCACGGCCTTGGCGGAAATGGCGCGTTCATAAAACAGACATCCGGTTTCGACGCGGTGGCCGATGCGAACGGATTCATCGCGGTGTACCCGAACGCTACGATCGTTGGCGGCATCTCCCAATGGAACGCCTACGTGGATGAAGTGGCCGGACATGCCGGGATAAACGATGAGAACGCCACGGATGATGTGATCTTCGTGGATGATCTGATCCAGTATTTCTGCAGCACTTACGGCATCGATGCGCAGCGGATCTACGCCACCGGTCATTCCTATGGCGGTTACATGACCTATCGGCTGGCCGTTCAGCGCCCCGAAGTTTTCGCGGCAGTGGCCCCGGTGGCCGGTGGCCTGTGGGGCGATCAGCAATACCTTACCAATTATTATCTGCAGGATTATGTTCCCATACCGGTGATGCACATCCATGGGGATCAGGACCAGGTAGTGCCGTATCCCGATCCGAACAACGATCCGAACGCGCAGATCTTTCCGTTGAGCGCGTTCGCACTGGCAAACTGCGGCAGTACCGGTTATGTAAGTGAGCCGATCAACAGCGAGGTCGCCAGGCTCGTATTCTGCGATGGATCGCAAAGTGATGAGCCGCGTGTTGAATTGATCAGGCTGATCGGCCACGGCCACGATTGGCCGAACGTCACCGGTTTCAATGCGGCGGCCGAGATCTGGGATTTCCTGAACGGATACAGCATCGCTGCCAGTTCAACGTGTGAAATGATCGGGATCGAAGAGAATGCGGGGTGGTACGAATTTTCGATCCATCCGAATCCTTCATCAGGTCCGGTCGTGCTGGAGTTGCCGGTGCAAGTTGGCGCCCACCTGGAAGTGCTTGACCGGCTTGGAAGGATCGTGCATCGCGAAAGGATCGGTGGATCGGTGTGGCATGTTCCGCACCTCGCGCCGGGATCATACTTCCTCGTTTCCACCACTCCGGATGGAAGGCGGTATCGATCGCGTTTCGAACGGTTCTGATCAGTGTGAAACGACCTTCAAGCCAACGATCGATGCGATCAAGGTGAAGAGGAAGAAAAGGCGTAGCGCATCTGCCGATTCCTTGAAGAAGAGGATGCCAACGATCACCGATCCAACAGCTCCGATGCCTGTCCAGACAGCGTAGGCCGTGCCGATCGGGAGTGTTTGCGTTGCGCGGTATAGAAGGTACATGCTGATCGAAAGACACACGAAAAAACCGAGCATCCACCAGGTGGAAACGCTGCCAGTGGTCTCGCGCGCTTTTCCCAGGCAGGTGGCGAAGCCCACTTCGAACAAACCGGCGATGATCAGCAGGAACCAGCTCATCTCAATAGCCGATCGTAACGGATGCGAAGGCTCCAACGCCACGCGTCTGGCCGATGAAGAATCCCGGGACATGCGTGGATCCGACCTCGAGCAGGATCAGATCGGCGATGCGGAAACGTGAAACAAGACCGAAGCGGAGCGTGCCATATCCACCGATCGCAGCGCTGGCACCGAGCAGCACGCGATCGCCGAACCGGCGGCTCGCATCCAGCATCACATGTGGTTTGTATCCGGGCATGTACCGCTGATCGATCATCAAGCCCGCCTTCCAGAATTCATCCAGTGAAAGGTCCAGTTCCAGTGCGATCCGCACCGGCAGTAACGTGGTGAAGGATCTCTTCTCGTAGCTCAATCCGAAAGTGTCAAGCAGTTGTTCTTCACCAAGAAGAATGTTATTCAGATCGAAGATGTTATCGACCTCAAGCCCGTCGTATTCAAGGGTTTCCCTTCGTCGCACTTGGATGGAATTCGAATTCCACTGGATGAACCCCGCGTCTTCGATCACGATCGAGAATTCGGCTGGTAGACCGATGAAGTTCCGCTGTAGATTCAATCTTCCGGAAATGGAAGCTCCGATCCCGTTGGTATGCTCGGGATCTTTTCCGGCGGTATCCGTTCTCCAGTAGCTCGCATCGGTGGAGAGTTCGAGCAGGCGACCGTCGGGCGCAGTATATAACGCCGCATCCTTGATATCGCTGGAATTGAGCGACCGGCCACGCAGAAGATCAAGCCTGATGTACGATCTGGTCACCGCATCCTGAACGCCGAATCCTGCGCTTTGCCAGGTGATCTGCGTATGCGCAGATCCACCAAGATCGGCAGTGCGATCCTCGAAGTGGGCATTCCCGAAAAAAGCCAGTTCGTACACGTCGCGGGCGAAGGTTGCCCCTAGCAGGTTGCGATACGCAAGGCTCACGATCGGGCGCATGCGCGGCTTGCCGAAAAGACTGTCGCCACCGATCCATGAAAGCCGAGCGCTCAGACTGTAGCCGATGCTGTTGTGCGGAGCGAGCTCATCCCTGGATCGCTCACGCATCTCGCGGCTGATGAAGCCGCCACGATAGATGTTCCAAGGGAGTTCGTTGAAAACGCTGCCCGAGTTGTAATCCGCCCAGCCTTCGGCGATGATCCGGTCCTTTTCGATCGGAAGATCGACGATACTGTCGTACGGAAGGATCGCGAATTGCGCGATCGCGGTGCGGGTGATCAGCAGAAAAAGAAGAAGACCGGCGATCCTATTCATCTCCATTCACCACGTAATTGGCGCCCGCCGTGATCTGCAACTTCAATTCATAACTGTCGAGAATGCTGATGTGCTGTGATTGATCGGCCGTGTTGAAGACCGTGCGTATCCTGAACTTTCCACCGGAATAGAGCAGATCCACCTGATCGGAGGTAAGCGAAGCGCCCAGTTGTGAGGAGACTTCCTGCTGCACGAAATTGTCCGGGCCGAGGATGCCTGATCCGATCGCGCCTTGAACGTTCACGGTGGAAAGCACGTTCAGATCATCATCCACTATATCGATCTGAAGATCCGCCGAGAATGGAAAGCCGTTCGTCGCGAAGATCTTCAAGCCGCCGCTTCGCAACGCGTGCGCTTCGGCACTGCCCGGCAGATCGGGATCGGCGAAACTTTCCAGGGTGAGGTCGCTGGCGATCAGGTGCAGCGGGATCTCCAGTTCCAATTCGGCGCGCACCTGGCTTTCATGGTAGAGGAAATCGTTGCCGTTGCTGATGTCGCCGAGCGGATTCACATGCAGGTCCAATTCATAGGAGATCCGATCGGGAAGCAGCTCGATCAACTGATCCACATTGCTGTCAGAATTGTCGAGTTCGTTCGAGTAATAACTGGGGTTGAATCCACCGCCACTACCGAATTCCTGCGCACGCGTTAGGTTGATCGGGCCCTGCATGATCGTGTGCGCAAGGTCCACCGATCCGCCGGTCTTCGTGTTCTCACCGCGGAATTGGTGAAGGAAGGCCTGCACATCTACGCCGAGCCCGTTCTCCAGAAGGATCCGCAACGTCACCTGGCCGAGATCCACGGTTCCGCTTATGATGCGATTGAAGATGTCGAGATCCGTGCTCTCCGGCCCGATCTCGATCACCCGTTCGCCGAAATAACCACGCGCATATTGCGGCACCAGGTCACGGTAGGTCGCGATCGCGATGATGCTGTCCTGATCGGTGACCGTGGCACCGCTGCCATTTGGATCGAGCTGTACGCTGAGTTGCGTGGCCAGCGTATTCACTTGATCGAAGCCAGGTCCGCGCAGATCGAAGAATGCGCCCGAAAGATCCTTTGAAGCGTACGCCATGGCCGGTTGCGCTGGCGAGCCCGGACCCACGGTAACGTTCAGTGCTGGCGGACCGTCGGGGAGGGAAGCGCCCGGCAACCCGAAATGGCCGAGCACGGTGCTTCCTACCATGTTCTTCATCTCCAGGTCGAGGAACCCGCTGCGCAGGATCAATGTGCGCAATTGCACATCATCCAGATCGAAATTCGTTACATCGTTCTGGTCGAGCGGTGTGGTACCGGCGGTGAAAGTGATCGGCCCCGGGAAGGGCAGGGCGTAGTTGTAGAAGAAGCTCGTATCGGGTTGATCGATCACGGTATCCAAGCGCAGCGCGAAAAGTTCGTTCCGGTAGAGAAGGGTGATCGCACCTTCGTTCACGATCAACATGCTGTCCGGCACGATGTCACTGATGGTGAAGCTTGTGTTCACCAACGGACCAAGCACATCGATGTCCCATTTTGCCGGCTCCTCCTTCTGGCAACCGGTGGCCAGCAGTGCAGCAGTGAGAAGGGCGGGCCAGGCGTGGCTCGGGAACTTGATCATGCGGCTTGCAAATTAGGCAGTGTTCGATGAAGGTGACAAAGTAGCGGCCGGAACCTTAACTTTATGCCACGAAATTGGAAGGATGTTGAAACGATACATATGGGCGCCCTGGCTGTTCTCCACGGTGGTCATGTATGGAATATCGTACATCTGGCACGGTATCGCGCTTACCGATCTGGAAGAGCTTACCATACCGAAGACGCTGTATTTCCTGCTCGCGCTGCTTGTTTATTCCGTGATCGCGCTCACGCTCACCATCGGCATCCAAAAAGCGATCCAGTACGAATGGATCTCGCTGAGATCGGCCTTTCCGTTCTATTCGATCCTGATCGGTGCCGCAGTGGGTTTTTTCGCCTACCTCGTGATCTTCGTATTGGGGATCTCCTTTGCGAAGAACGGCATGGTACACGTGATGGTCGATGTGCTGTGGCAGATGTTCGAGCAGGGCATGGGCGGCCTGGCCGTGAGCCTGGGCATCATCTACGACATGCGGCAGACGTTCCTTGAGAACGAGCAGAGCGCGTGATCGCCTAGAAATTCAGCGTAGCGGCCAGGAAGGGGCTTCCGATCGGCAGCACTTTGGCAGCAAGTTCCCGATCGTAGGCGATGCCACCATCGATCGCGAGCAGATCACCGAGAACGCGTACACCGATGCCATGTATCGGATAGTTGCGGTACGGATCCATCACCAGCCAGTGTTCGGTGACCAACGCCACACTGGCCGCCACCCGGGCCATGGCCGCGACACCTACGAGCGGTCCTCGCGCGAATCGATCGCCGTTGTGCAATGGTCCGCCAGCGAAGGTGATGTTGAACTCGCGATCGCCCAGGGTGATCATTCCCAAGGCGTTGAAGGTGCCGTTGCTGGTATGTAGCGGCAGATCGGGATCATCGGGCACCGGTAGGGGGATCGCCATGTAGGCCGCCTGCGCCCCGAGGTGGAAATGATCGGAGATGCTGGTATGCACCTGCAGCCGCGAGAACCATTTCATATCGCCCCGCGAAACGAACGCGGAGAAGAGATCGATGCCCGCATTGGCGCTCAAGTGAGGGGTGATGCCATAACCCACCTGGTTCAGCGTGACCATGGTGTTCTTGTAGAACCCTTCGCGCCGCCCAAGCCCGATCCCCGAGGTGGCCATGAAATAATGTGAAGCATGATCCTCGGAACTTTTCCTGAAGATCGAACCGCGTTTCGAAGGGAGAGGCCGATCGATCGAGCCGTACATCGATCCGGAGAGAAGAAAGGCGAAGAACGCTGGCACCCACCCGAAGCGCATCATCGATCGGGCTGGTTCATGGTCATGCCACTAAGACGCGTGGGTGATCGGAAGGATGCTTCGACCAGATACTGGTACGGACCGATCCGGGCGATACGGTATTAGTTTTAGGTTGAAGGAATAAGATGGTGCGGATCGAGAGAATACTTTTCATGCTGATAGTGGTGCTCGCCAGCGGATCGGTGGATGGCCAGACCATTCCTGCGGATCGGACGGCGGAATGGTCACAGGCCGGTTTCATCTACGACATACCGGAGCCGACATTGGAGTTGAACATCCTGGACTTCGGTGCCATGGCCGACGGATCGATCTCCACGAACACGGCCTGGAACGCTGCGATCGCGACTGCGGAAGGCCAGATGACCGTGATCGCTTTTCCCGAAGGTGAATTCCTTTTCACCACCGGGATCATCGTTCCGGACAGTGTGATCATCCGCGGAGCTGGAAGCGATCTCACCACGTTCACTTTCGATCTCGGTGGGATCGGCCATTGCATTTCCTTCATGGGTGAAGAGATCCCCGATCAATTTCCACTTGCCGCGGATGCGCCTCGTGGATCCACCGCGATCAACCCGGCCGCCAGCTATCCTTTCGGGAACGGTGATCTGCTGCGGTTGTACCGGGAAGACCTCGATCTGGTCACCTCTCCATGGGCCGTTGGCACCACCGGCCAACTGGTGCACATCGCTGCGGCGGGTGATGCAACGATCATGCTCGCATCTCCGCTTCGTGCCGATTATGAGGCCTCATCATCGTACGTCACACGGATCGAGCCCTGTTGGTTCAGCGGCATCGAATGCGTAAGGATCAAGCGCCTCGATCCCACTGAAGGGCAATGGTCGAACATACTGCTCAACATGGCCTCGCATTGCCGGGTGCGCGGCGTGGAGAGCGATAACGCCAACTTCGCACACATCGAAGTATACGAGAGCACCAACTGCGAGATCACCGGCAATTACCTGCACCATGCGTTCAGTTACGGCAGCGGCGGAAAAGCCTATGGAGTGAACATGACCAATACGTCCGGCGAAGTGCTCGTGGAGAACAACATCTTCGAACATCTGCGGCACAGCATGATCGTGCAGATCGGTTCCAATGGGAACGTTCTCGCCTACAACTACAGCGTCGATCCGTATTGGGAACAACCTTCCTTGCCTTCGAATTCCGCCGGCGACCTTGTACTGCATGGCGATCATCCGTACCTGAATCTTTTCGAGGGCAACATCGTGCAGAACATCGTGATCGATGATTCCCACGGGATCAACGGCCCTTACAACACGTTCTTCCGCAACCGGGCTGGATCATATGGATTGGTCATGAGCAATGCGCCGCCCACGGATTCGCTCAACCTGGCCGGGAATGAGGTGGCTGGATTCTTCGTGGTGCAGGGTGAAGGGCATTTCATGCATGGCAACCTTTATCTAGGCGGCGTGATTCCACCGGGAACGGAGATCCTTGCGGATACCACGTACTATCTCCAGCAATTCCCGGCTTTCCTTTCGCCGGTCGGCGATCTGCCGCAGATCGGGCCGCAAGCCGCTGCGCCTGGGACCATACCCGCGAAACTTCGTTATGAGAACGGATCGGGTTTCACGGTGTGTTCGGGGGATGATATCTCAACATCGATCGCAGATCCCAGCGCGATGCCACGCATTTACCCGGATCCTTTCACCGATCGGATCATGATCGAAGGGATCGATGTACAACGCATCATATTGCGTGATGTGATCGGACGGGTGATCATCGATCGGAAGATCACAACGAATGGATCGGTGGAAGAACTTCGATCGCTGATCCCGGCAACTTATCTATTGGAAGTGACCGATCGGCAGGGAAGAAGCTGGCGTTGGAAGGTGGTGAAGGAGTGAGCCGAACACAGTCATCTCAACCGTTCCAGTACGCCCTTGCGCTTCACGATGTTCTTGTAATCCCACTGGATCTCGCGCGCTTTTTCCAACCAGCGCTGTAGATCCTTCTTATCGATCTGATCTGCGGAAGTGTATCGTTCCTCTGCGGCCTTGAACGTTCCTTCATCCTTCAGGGCGGGTTCATCGAAAGAGCGCCCGCTCCAGAACAGGAGTCGAACACTGTCCTTCAGTTTGCTGTAACCCACGATCGGATTCCCGTCCAGGAACCACACGGGATGCCGATGCCAGATCTTGCTTTCCGCCTCTGGGAGAACACGATCGATCTCGTTGGAGAGCGTGTCGGCGATCTGTCGATCGGAAGGGGAGAGAGCAGAGTTATAGGCTTCGATGTCCGGGTGCATGGATCGAAATCATCTGCGGAGTAAATTTCTGATCCGCGCATTGATCGATGGGATCTTCTCCCTCCCGATCTCCTCGGCGATCCGATCAAAACTTTCACGACCGTTCCTCCTTTTGGATGAAAGCTCGAAAAGCCCTTGCAATGAATTCACGCGCACGATCCTGCTTTCATTCCGATCGGTGGCCCATTCGCGCAGGATCTTCCAACATTTTTCTACTTCCTGCGCTGAAAGATCCAGACGTGGTAGCAGTTGGGCAAGATGCCACTTCAATTCTATCGCTTGAGAACTGTTGCAAAGAGCGATGATCTCTTCTTTATGCTTTTGTAGATACAAAGGGTTTTCCAGCGTGACCTTCTCGATCGCATCCGCTGTGCGCATCACAACTTTCCGGTCAAGATCGAACAGACCTTTGAAGAGTTCATCAAGATCCGCCTGGTCCTTGATCTGCGCAACGATCCGATCGGCTTTGCCGATCGATCGGAGATCTCCGCCCTTTAGTTGATCAGTGGATCGGCTCATTCAGTTGAACTCGTGCCGCGTCTCAAAGGATGCTTCGGTGGCAGCCTTCGATGTAGCCTTCGATTGATTTGTAGAAGAGGAGGTAGTTCATGGGGATCAGTAACTCTGTATCAGAATATCAGTTGGGATCCCCAATACTTTGTGCAACTTCCGGATCATCTCCAGCGAAAGTTTTCGTTTCCTGTTCAGGATCTCGCTCGCACGGCTCTTCAGGCCTACGACCCGGGCCAGGTCATTCTGCGTGTAACCAAGTTGCTCCATCCTGAATTTGATCGCCTCGATCGGATCGGGATAATCGATCGGATCATGTTCTTTCTCGTATTTGTCGATCAACATGCCGAGGATCTCCAGTTCATCACCTTCTGGAG
>JAEZDL010000059.1 GCA_023418095.1 Bacteroidota bacterium | reverse complement strand
CGGCGCAAGTGCTGGCCGCGGAGTTGTACATCGACAGCGGTGTACGCGCCATGGAACGCGGCATCGTGAGCGCCGGGCGCGACAAGACGACCGGTGAGCATTGCATGCCGGAGCTGGAGCTGGTGCGCCTTACGATCCCACGTCGCGTGTACACGCAGGCACACATGGATGTGGTGGCCGAAAGCGTGGAGCGCGTGTACGAGCGCCGGCATTCGATCACTGGTTTGCGGATGGTGTACGAGCCGAAGTATCTGCGCTTCTTTCAAGCAAGATTTGAGAAGTTGCCGGTTGTGGAGGTGAACAAGCGACCAAAGACTGGTACTGCGATCGCTTCATGAAGGGTGCAAGTGTTGCCTGAGCGCTCCGCAGTACTGCGGAGGATGTGAAAATCCCGCAAGCGAGGGCATGCCCCCAACCCCTATCCGAGGGAGAGGGGAGCGAAGCGAATTCATTCCTTCCCCGAGTGCGGACTTGCACCGAATAGCGCGACGGTGAGTCTTCGAACCTGCACGCCCTAATTCTCCGACTGCTTCACATCTGCCCTGCGTATCCATCGTGGCAGTACGAGCATACCTACGAAGAGGTAGAGATAGTAACTGAGCAGGCGCCAGATCACGGCGATCGCCGCGATGTAACCTACGGCTGGCAATAGGTCGCGGAAAAAACCCGCGAAGGCCACTTCGGCCACACCACTGCCACCCGGGGTGGGGCTGATAAGCAGGATCACCCACATCATCAATTGGCGTGCGTAGAGAAGCAAATGATCGTGCACATTGAAGAACGCAGCCGCGATGAAGTTGATCACAAGGAAGCGCGAGGCCCAGGAGAAGATGGTGGCACCAAAGGCCTTCGACCAGAAGCCGATCGATTTATCGCGCAGCTCTGCCGAAGTGATCACGATATCGTCACCAACTTTGATCACCATGGGCCGCCAACGGTTCAGGAGACGGAATTTGAAGATGTTGAGCAATACATATTTGAATGCGCGTGGACGGAAGAAGATGCTGTAGAAGATCAATACGGTAACGAGGAAGATAAGGCTGTAACCGATCCAGAAGATCGATCTGATCGGAAGGCCCCAGAAGGCATTGTCCAATTCTTCGGGGAAAAGATCCGCCGATCCCACGGCAAGGAATACGATCGGGACCATGAGGACGTAGAACAGCTCATCCATCAATGCGGTAACGAGCACGATGGATGTGGCCCTGCCCAACGGCACACCTTCACGATTGATGATGAACATGGCAACGCCCGATCCGCCAACGACGCTGGGAGTGATCGATGAGGCGAATTCCCAAAGCATGGTGACATCGAAGGATTGGCGCCAATTGAGCCTTCCATCGGAGAGCACGCGGATTCGATAGATGTAACCCAGGTCCCGGAACGCGGTACTGATCACCGCCATGATCATCCACATCGTGCTGTACCAGGTCCAGTCGATCGATCGCAGGATCTGAGTAGCCGTCATCAAACGGTAGTCGCCACGACCATCTTCCGCGATCCGGAATTGGGAAGGGTCTTCGAGATTGGGGATCTTGCCCGGTCCCGATCCGACCCATTCATAGTCACCCGTTCCGGCCGGGACCGATTCGAAGCGCACCTTGCTCAGGTCGCGCCAGAGCAGCCAGCCCGCCGCGATAAGGCCCAGAAGGATCGGCACAAGAACACGCCGCATGCGAAAGCTGGAACGGAATTCCTTCTCATTGTCCGCGGCTGCTTCGCTTTCCACCATTCTAGCTTTGGGAACTGGTTTAGCGGGGCCAAGATACCCGTTGATCGAATTGCTGGTATATGCCTCAACGAACCCTGGCCCATCTCGCGCTTTTCGTGGTGAACCTGATCTACGGGATCAATTACGTGGTGGCGAAAGGGCTGATGCCTGAAGTGATCCAGCCGGGTGCGTTCATCGTGCTGCGTGTTGCGGGCGCCGTGGTGCTGTTCTGGTGCCTGCGCTTATTCCTTCCGGAAAAAGTGGCCATGGGCGACATGAAACGGTTGCTGCTCTGTGCTCTTTTTGGTGTGGCGCTGAACCAATTGATGTTCTTCGAAGGATTGATGCGCACTTCACCGCTCAATTCAAGCATCATCATGGTGGCCACGCCGATCCTGGTGCTCGTGATGTCCGGCCTGTTGATCGGGGAGCGGATCACATGGCTGAAAGTGGCCGGTGTGCTCCTCGGCGCCGCCGGCGCGATCTCCTTGGTGCTTCTCAAACCTGCCGGTGCAGGCAACGGAAGTTCGATGCTGGGCGATCTCTTCATCCTGATCAACGCGATCAGCTATGCCATATTCCTGGTGATCGTGAAACCGCTCATGGCCCGCTACAGCGCAGTGACCGTAATGGCGTGGTGTTTCCTTTTCGGACTGGTGCTAGTGGTTCCTTTCGGCATCGGCGATCTTCTGGCGATGGATCCCGCTTCGCTCACAGGCCCCGTGATCACCGCGATCGGTTTTGTGGTGGTGATGGTCACCTTCGTCGCATACCTGCTCAACACATGGGCGCTGCGGATCGTACAACCGAGCCTGGTGGGCATGTATGTCTATGTGCAACCGCTCATGGCGATCTCGGTCACCTGGCTGTTCATGCGCATCGGTCCGGCAAGGCTCGGCATACCGGGCGATTACGACAATGCGATCGGTCTGCCCCAGGTGCTGTGCGCTCTGGCGATCTTCACAGGCGTTTATCTTGTAGGCCGCAGATCCACGCCGGCCGCCGATCGATAGCACGCATACCTTTACCGCCCACGATGTTGAGATCCATGACAGGCTTCGGCCGCGCAGAAGGTGTGGTGAAGGAAAGGAAGGTGGTGGCCGAGATCCGATCGCTCAACAGCAA
>JAEZDL010000053.1 GCA_023418095.1 Bacteroidota bacterium | reverse complement strand
GGCCTCGTACTTCTCGTACAACGCCTCGAATTTCGCACCCCAGGTATCGGCCAGGCCGGGACATTCGTTGGGGCACATCAGTGTCCAGCTGCCGCCCTGCTCCACGCGCTTCATGAAGAGATCGGGGATCCACATGGCGTAGAACAGATCGCGCGCACGCATCTCTTCCTTGCCGTGGTTCTTCTTCAGATCGAGGAAGTCGAACACATCGGCATGCCATGGCTCCAGGTACATGGCGAAGCTGCCCTTGCGCTTGCCGCCGCCCTGATCCACGTACCTCGCGGTGTCGTTGAACACGCGCAGCATGGGCACGATGCCGTTGCTGGTGCCGTTGGTGCCCTTGATGTAGCTGCCTTTCGCACGCAGGTTGTGGATGCTGAGGCCGATGCCGCCGGCGCTCTGGCTGATCTGCGCGCACTGTTTCAGCGTGTCGTAGATCCCGCTGATGCTGTCGTCCTTCAGCTGAAGGAGGAAGCACGAGCTCATCTGCGGCTTCGGGGTGCCTGCGTTGAAGAGGGTAGGAGTGGCGTGTGTATACCAGCCTTCGCTGAGCGAGTTGTAGGTGTTGATCACCGCATCGAGGTCGCTCTTGTGGATCCCGATCGCAACGCGCATCAACATGTGCTGCGGACGTTCGGCCACGCGGCCTTTGGTGCGGAGGAGGTAGCTGCGCTCGAGCGTCTTGAAGCCGAAGTAATCGTAGCTGAAATCACGATCGTAAATGATCGCGCTGTCCAGCATTTCGGCGTTCTTCTGAATGATCTCGTGCACATCATCGGCCAACAACGCGGCCCGTTCGCCGGTCTTGGGATCGATGTAATTGTACAGGTCCTTCATGGTCTCGCTGAAGGACTTCTTGGTGTTCTTGTGGAGGTTGCTTACCGCGATGCGGCTTGCGAGTAGTGCATAATCGGGGTGTTTCACCGTCATGGTCGCCGAGACCTCCGCGGTAAGGTTGTCGAGCTCGGTGGTGGTAACGCCATCGTAGATGCCATCGATCACCTTGAGGGTGACCTGTGTGGCATCCACCATGGGATCCAGCTCGTAACAGAGCTTCTTCACCCGTGCGGTGATCTTGTCGAACTTCACTGCCTCCCGGCGGCCGTCGCGTTTGATTACATACATGCTTCTTTGGGTTTTGGATGGGCCCGGCTCAGCTCCCGCCTCGCCGGAGTGGTTTTTTATCACGGATCGATCATGATCGACCCTTCCTGTGGATCTGCAAGTTGCTTTTGAGAGATCCGGTTTTTACATCGGGGTGGTGATGATCTTCAACCGGTGATCGTTGATCGGGATCCGTCATTACGGGCCTTGACCCGGAATCGTGCTTATGGCAATTGGATGTTGTTTCGTTCGGTGCTTAACTGCGTGATCCTGCTTTGATGCGATTCCGGGTCGGGGCCCGGAATGACACCGCCTCAGAAATCCGCATCCAACGTGAACTTGCTCGCGTCCTTGTCCTGGTTGAGCACCCCGGCCTTCTGGTACTCGCCTACGCGCTTCTCGAAGAAGTTGGTCTTGCCCTGCAGGGAGATCATCTCCATGAAGTCGAAGGGGTTCGTCGCGTTGTACACCTTCTCGTTGCCCAATTCCACCAAAAGACGATCGGCCACGAACTCGATGTATTGCTGCATCAGCTTCGCGTTCATGCCGATCAGGTTCACCGGCAGCGCATCACTCACGAATTCCTTCTCGATCTCCACCGCATCGGTGATGATCTTCTCCACCGTCTTCTTCGGCAGTTTGTTGATCAGGTGCTTCGTATAAAGCAGGCAGGCGAAGTCGCAGTGCAGGCCTTCATCGCGGCTGATCAGCTCATTGCTGAAGGTGAGGCCCGGCATCAGGCCGCGCTTCTTCAACCAGAAGATGCTGCAGAAGCTTCCGCTGAAGAAGATGCCTTCCACCGCAGCGAACGCTACGAGTCGTTCCGCGAAGCCGCCGTTGTCGATCCAGCGCAGCGCCCACTCTGCTTTCTTCTTCACACAATCCAACGTATCGATCGCATGGAAGAGCTTATCCTTTTCGATCGGATCCTTGATGTAGGTATCGATCAACAGTGAATACGTCTCGCTGTGGATGTTCTCGATCGCGATCTGGAAACCGTAGAAGAAACGTGCTTCGGTATACTGCACCTCATGCAGGAAATTCTCCGCGAGGTTCTCGTTCACGATGCCGTCACTTGCGGCGAAGAAGGCGAGCACGTGCTTGATGAAGTACCGCTCATCATCGGTGAGCTTGCTGTTCCAATCCACCAGATCCGCATGCAGATCGATCTCTTCAGCGGTCCAGAAGCTGGCCTCATGCTTCTTGTAGAACTGCCAGATGTCGTTGTGCTGGATCGGGAAGATCACGAAGCGATCCTTGTTCTCCATGAGCAAGGGTTCATTGGATGCTTCAACGTTCTTCGGAAGTACATCCTCCAGGCTCATCTGTGCTTGTTTCGTGCTCGTGCTCATGCTTTCTTCTTCGTTTTTCAGCGGATCCCGCCGTTGGTGTGTGGACAGTGGTATGCTGGGAGGTGCGTACACATCGATCTTTGACTTTCCGTAGTACTGGTTAAGGTTTCCCGTGGTGCTGTTACGTCATCCCCGGGCTCACAAAGATGTCCGGCAGGTATTCTTAAAGCAACAAGGAAAGGCTCGTGGATCTCACGAGTTTTTAACACGCGCTTGTTCCCTTACGGGATCGCGTGAGGGACGTTTTGGCGATCTGTGCAAGCGGGAAATTTTCACGATCTGTTCATTACATCGATCCGCGCCATGGAATGATCCATGATCCCAGCGGATTACGAATTATCACCGATCTGGAGTGAAGATGATCGGATCATTTTCCCGTCTCCTCCACGCGCACTTTCAGATCCTTCTTTCCCAACCGTTGTTGCAACCAGGGCTCGATCGTGCGTGGATCGGGCGTATTGCGTGCACGTGCCTTGGCGTCCCACGCCACATGCACCACGGGGATGGTATCCAATTTTTCACCGTTCCATTCCACTGCGTTCGCATAGGAGATGCGCGAAATGTTCGGATACAAGGCCTTCAGTTCGGCGACCAGAGAATTCATCGGCACACGATCGATCTGCTTTTCCAGTTCCCTTATCCGCTCATCCTTCTCACGCAGTCGTTCCTCGTTCCGCTGGAAAAGATCCTCCACGATCCCGGTGCGCACCTCGCGTGTGATGTCACCGACAGGCAGCCCGGCCGACCCGGTCTGGTGAAGCACGAGTTTCACGTTCTGCAGGCCATGCACGGCCATTTCCCGTTCGAGCTCGTCCACATCTTTTTCGCTCAACCGCGTGCCGAAAAGGAACAGTTCAATGGCACGTTTGCCGCCCGTTGTGATCGGCTTCTGTTCAAGGATCTCCGCACCACGGAACGGAAAGTTGCCTTTCAGGAAGGCATTCACGCGGTTGCGGAACACTTCCTCCTGCGCGACATTGTACAACATGAACGCGCTCGGTGCGAGCAGCAGCATGATGAAGATCGTCATGATCCATTTCACGCGCTGGCGGCGTTTCGGATCCATCTCCTTCGCCATGGGGAAATGGAGAACGCGAATGATCAGGAAGGTGGCCAGCGCGATGAAGATCGAATTGAGGATGAACAGGTACGCCGCACCGATGAAGAATTGCCATTGCAACGTGGCCAATCCATAACCGGCGGTACAGAGCGGCGGCATCAGCGCTGTGGCGATCGCCACGCCGGGGATAACGTTCCCACGGTTCCTGCGCGATACCCCGATGATCCCTGCGATGCCACCAAAGATCGCGATCGCAGCATCGAGCAGCGTGGGTCGTGTGCGGGCCAATATCTCGGTCTGCAGATCGCTGATCGGCGTGATCAGGAAGTAGAGCGTGCTGGTGATCAAGCTCACGACCACCATGATCGTGAAGTTCATCAGCGCACGGCGCAACAACCGCATGTCGTTGGTGCCCAGCGCCAGCCCGATCGCCAGGATCGGACCCATCAGCGGGGAGATCAACATCGCGCCGATGATCACGGCGGGGCTGTTCGTGTTGAGCCCGATACTCGCAATGAAGATCGAACACACCAGCACCCACACCACGTGCCCGCGGAAGATCATATCCTTGCGGATGATCTCGCCCGTGCCATCAACCTGCGCCTCCCACTGCAGGTCCATGGTTTCGCGCACGAATTGCCGCAGGCTCACCCAGAGCCGCATGAACGAGGTGGATGGCGCAGGTTGCGCTGGTTCTTTTTCGATCGGTCCCTCCATGCTGTTGCGCCAAAACTACACCGTGCCCGGTAAGAGGGGAGTTTGGGCGTGCCCCTTCGAAAGAAAGATCTCCCATCTCCTTCGGAGAGGGGGAAAGGGGGTGAGGCTTCGCTTGCGGGGTTTCCGCTGCCATCCTTCACGCACAACCTGCAACGACACCGATCGTCGTTGAGGTCATCTCGTGAGCCATGCCTGGTAGATCAGCTCAAGTTCATCATACCATTCCTGGCCGTATTGCCGCACCAGGGCATCCTTCAGGAAACGGAAGACAGGCACATCGAGCTTCGCTCCGCAGGAGCACGCCGGTTTGCAGATCGGCCATTGGTGATAGTTCAATCCATCGTGGAACTTCAACTTCGCCACGCGGATCGGGTACAGGTGGCAGCTGATCGGTTTGCGGAAGCCGATGGCTCCGGCCTTCCAGGCTTTTTCGATCCCGCAAAGCGCGATCCCGTTCTCGAAGATCATATACGCACACTCCTTCGATCCGTCCACCAACGGGGTTACAAGATCGCCATCGCTATCGATCACGCTGGTGCCATATTCCTCCACCGAGCGGTGCCCCGCTTCCGGAATGAATTCCTTGAATTTCGGCCACAGTTCTTTCAGCAGATCGGCCTCGAGTTGCTCGAGCGGCGCACCGCTTTCACCAGCCACGCAACATTCACCTTTGCACGCATTGAGGTCGCAGACGAACTTCTTCTCAAAAAGATCTTCGCTGATGAGGGTGCCGCGGTGTTCGATCACTGGAATGCGGGTTGAGGCCGTTGAGGGGGTTGTGGGGTTGCCCAATGCGCTCTATG
>JAEZDL010000007.1 GCA_023418095.1 Bacteroidota bacterium | reverse complement strand
CGCGGATGCCGGTGTGCTGCGCGATCCATTGAAACGGTGCGTGATCGAACTTGAAGTGGATCTGTACGATCTGCAACTCGATGATTGGTTCGACCGGAATGAATTGCCGTTCGAGCGGTACACCTTGCTGCGGCGACAACTTGAACCCAACGGAAGATCGCGCGCATTCATCAACGACACGCCGGTGAAGCTCGAACAATTGCGTGAACTTGGATCGAAGTTGGTGCACGTTCACAGCCAGCACCACACGTTGCTGTTGAACGATCCGCGCTTCCAGTTGGGGCTGATCGACCATGTAGCTGGAAAGCCTGAAGATGCACAGATCTATCGCAAACGCTACGAAAAGTGGCGCGAGCTGCAGCGTGAATTGAACGACCTGAAGGAACAGAGCGCGAAAGCCCAGGCGGAACTCGATCTCGTGCAGTTCCAATTAGGAGAATTGGAGAACGCCGATCTGAAGGCCGATGAACAGGAGCGGATCGAACAGGAACTCCTTCGCGCCGACAATTCGGAAGATCTTCTGCAGGCGTTGCGATCCCTGAGCGAAGGGATCGAAAGTGAACACGGCGCCACATCGATCATCGATCGGTTGCGATCGGCGATCGCGAAAGCTGCGCGGATCGATGCCGGTGTCGCCGATCTGCTCAAACGTCTTGAAAGTGTGCGGATCGAATTGAAGGACATCGCCGGTGAGGCCGATGATCTGGCAGGCAAAGTGGAGATCGATCCGGCCGAAGCGGAACGGCTCCGCGAACGCCTCGATCTCATGCTGAAGCTCCAGCAGAAACACCGCGTGAAGACCAACGCCGAGCTGCTGGCCTTGCAGGAACAACTGCAGCAACGCGCATCGGCGATCGGTGCCATGGATGAGCGCATCCCGCAGCTGGAAGAGGAGGAAAGCGCACAGGCAAAGGAGATCCACACGTTGGCCGCAGCACTTTCAAAAGCGCGCGCAAAAGCAGCGAAGGATCTCGCGAATAAGGTCGAAAAGATCCTGCACGAACTCGGCATGGAACACGCCGTGCTGCAGTTCGATCGCCAGATCGATGATGCGCCCGGACCCAATGGTTTCGATCGGATCAAGGCGATGTTCAGTGCCAACAGGGATCGCAAACCTTCCTCGCTGGACAAGGTGGCCAGCGGCGGCGAACTCAGCCGCGTCATGCTCGCACTCATCTCCCTGGCCGCCGATTCACAGGACCTGCCCACGGTGATCTTCGACGAGATCGATACGGGCGTGAGCGGCGAAGTGGCCGATCGCGTAGGCGGCCTCATGAGCCGCATGGGCGCCGACCGCCAGATCATCGCCATCACGCACCTGCCGCAGATCGCCAGCAAGGCCGCGCATCACCTGCTGGTGACCAAGGGAACGCTCGGCGACACCGTGCAAAGCCGCATCACCGAACTGGGCAAAAAGCAACGCATCGAAGCGATCGCACAAATGCTCAGTGGCCGGGAGCTGACGAAGGCGGCGCTGGAGAATGCGAAGGTGTTGCTGAAGTCTGATAACTGATTTTTGGGCGGATTACTGTCAGGTCGCGGCTACGGTTCCAAGTCCGCACCAAAGAACTTTTTTCCGCTTTGCTCCCCTCTCCTCGGGAGAGGGGCCGGGGGTGAGGGGCTTGCGGGCTTTCCACCTTCGCCGCTTACGCAGATCCTGTGAGGCTGCGCGAATTCTGTTTGTTTTTGATCGGAGATTTCGATCGGAATGCCTAACGTTTCGCAGCTAAACGCCGGCAGGTTTTCCGGGACCAGCCTCGAAGCTCCGATCTTTCAAGTTTACCACTTCTCTTTTGATCAAAGCACTGAGGGCCTGCTGGCGTTTAGGTGCTGTTATGTCCAGTTACTTATTCATCCACTGTAGCTCAATATACTTTGTACAGTCATTCTGCATGCCTCCAAAACAGTCAAGGAAGATCGCTGAACCACCTCTCTTCACCACGTCTTTAACTATTTCATATGTTTCTTCTCCTCCTCTGGGGTCTTGTCCTATTACATCAAAAATAATATTGTCTGTCTTTGAAAGTGTAGCGTATAGAGAAAGTAATCTTCTTGGAGTTCCAGCAAGTGTATTTATTCTAGTCTTTTGGTGTATCCATTCTATTTCATATATTTTTGTCGCATATTGACTGCCTAAATTGGCATTCTTGTTCAGGTATTCTCCCACCGTAACTGGATGAAAAAGTCGTCTAAGATTCGGTTCAATAAAATGTTCGACAAATGTCAAGTGCTTGTGCACTATAACATTTTCATCCTTTTTCTTACCAGAAAAAATGTCCTTAAGGAACATTTCAGTCTGGTAAAAATGCGGGCCGTTGAATAAATGCAAAACAACTAATTCTCCCGCGTTCAAGTTGAATGGCGATATATAGAAGGTGTCTGTCCTAATTCCTTTATTCTCGATTAACATTAGGTCGTCTTATAATTGGGCATAACGTTTGGCGAATTTGCGCCGTTTTTTGCTTGTCCAAGTTATGCATTTGAGCGCTAACCCGCAAAAAATGGACGCGAATTTGCTGTTATGCCTCGTGCTTTATTTTTTCAATTCAAAGTGTCCGCCGTTTGGATGTTTGAAGGCACAGTCACACGTCAGGACGATGTCACTTGTTACCCAAATTAAATTATTTTGATTTTGTTCGTACCAGTTGCTTACAGATGTCTGGAAACGTTGCCTGTTTTTAATGCTTTTGCGAACGTGAGTCCAGTAGGAACAATAACCACAGCCTTGCTTGTCAAATTTTGTCCCTAACAAATCAAACGTCGGAATGTCTTTGATGATTTCTTGTAAGGCTGTATAGGCGATGTCTGCAACCGTATATTGTCCGCCGAAATTTGGAACTGACACGGCCGTTTGAGTTGTGTCTGAAAGTTTTTGTATTAGTTGAGGGATTATTTTTTCTTTCTGTAGAACGGTCCGCCAGAAAATAATATCACCGCACCCAGTCGTCAGTAACGGATTTTGTTTTATTCGATTGAGGTCTGTGGCCCGACAAATATATGGAACGTCTAAAACGAACTTTAAACTGTCAACAAGGTTTTTGTCTGTCTGACCAGAAGTCAGAAGCGATAAAAAAATAAATATTGTCGAGATAAATTTCATTTAGGTCTGTCTGTCAAGCATGGGGCATAACGTGGACGGCTTTACGCCTGTGCCGGCAAACCTAAGTTAGCTTTATTCTTTGAGACACCAGGCATGGCGGAAAGCCTGTGTTGGCCGCAGTGATTGCTTTTATACCCTTTTTATAATTTGTTGAAAAACAGGAAGGATAAATTCTGTAGGCACGCCTTCCTCCATTTCTCCATCTTCTGAGTCAGTAAATTCTGTCCAGTCCAAAACCTCTTTATCGTCTTCCAGGAATTTCTGAAGAATTATTTCTTCATCATCAACCTTTAATAAAGTGCAACCAAAAGGGAGTTTTTTATGGTTTGAGTTGATGAAGCAAAGCCTTAATTGCATAGCTTGTTCATCAAACCAGCTATAATATATTAGGTCTACTGGTAAATTGGAGTTTTTCAATTGAAACTTTCTGTTCTCCCTGATTGCAGTAAGAATTTGTTTCAGGCCTGAAGAATCAGTGCCCTTCAAGTCACTTTTAGAAAAGTAAATGCAATTATGGTAAATTTCTTCCCTTACCTCTGAAGTTGATTCTGTTAGGAATAATGGGGAACCAATTAGGCTTTCGAACTCTCTTAAAAAAAAGCTCATTTCACTAGGGTTTAAGTCCATTGCGGCCAACGTTGGGTTGTACCAGATCTAGGGTTAAACTTCACTGTTTGGCATGTAAAGCCCAACTTTTCGTCCCGATCGGATCGCCTCGATCATCGGCAAGCATTGCGAAGTTGGCGAAAATTCCGATCAACGACCAGATCACCTTCGCTCACCACCGATCTGCGTAAGTGGCGCAGCCGGAAACCCCGCAGCGCAGCGAGGAGTTGCAGGCGAAGACACGACCTGTACCGATCCCGCCCAAAACCTTTGTGTGATAAGTGAAGAAGCGAAAAGGTGGAACAGGAGGCTGGCATTTACTCTTTCACCCTTTCACTCTCGCACTTTTTCACCTCCCGCTATCTTCGCGCCCATGGCGTACGGACTCCTGAAAGGAAAGCGCGGCATCATCACGGGTGCCCTCAATGAGCAGAGCATCGCATGGAAGGTGGCGGAACTGGCGCATGCCGAAGGGGCCACGTTCGTGCTCACCAATGCGCCCGTGGCCATGCGGATGGGTGAGATCAACAAGTTGGCCGATGCCACCAGGAGCGCGGTGATCCCCGCCGATGCCACCAATGATGCGGACCTGGAAAAGCTCTTCACCGAGGCGCAGGAAAAGCTCGGCGGCCCGATCGATTTCCTGCTGCACAGCATCGGCATGAGCCCCAACGTGCGCAAGGGCCGCAAGTACGATGATCTCAACTACGAGTGGTACAAGCAGACGCTGGATGTTAGTGCCATGAGCTTCCACCGCATGTTGCAGGCGGCGCACAAGCAGGGTGCCCTGGCGGAAGGAGCGAGTGTCGTGGCCCTGAGCTACATCGCCGCCCAACGTGTCTTCCCCGATTACGGTGACATGGCCGATGCGAAGGCGCTGCTGGAATCGATCACGCGTGGTTGGGGTTATCGCCTGGGGAAAGAGAAGAAAATACGCGTGAACACGATCAGCCAGAGTCCGACCATGACCACCGCCGGCACGGGCATCAAAGGTTTCGATGGTTTCTTTGGTTTCGCACAGGAGATGAGTCCGCTGGGCAACGCCCCTGCGCTCGATTGCGCAGCCTATTGCATCAGTCTTTTCAGCGATCTAACGCGTTACGTAACGATGCAGAACCTCTTCCATGATGGCGGTTTCAGCACTACAGGGGTGACGCCGGAGGTGATGGCGAAGTTCGTGAAGGAAGGGTAGGGAATATTCAATGATCAATAGCCAGTGATCAATGCTCAAGTAGGATCCGACCGTACTTGAGAATTGGACATTGGAAGTTGGATATTGATCATTCCGAAGGAGATCCATCCTTACTTGAAAATTGGACATTGGAAATCGGATATCGAATATTCGGCCATATAGCGGTTCCGTCTATTTTTGATGGCCCCACCACCATGTGCGTTCGATCCCTATTTGTTTCGATCTGTGTTCTTCTTTCGATCCAGGTTCTTTCGCAAGGCGGAAAAGCTTTTCTGAAAGAGGGCGATGCTCTGCGGAAGCAGAACCAGTTGGAAAAGGCGCTTGAGCGCTACGAACTGGCCGTAAAGGTCGATCCAAAGCTGACAAAGGCGTGGCAGGCGAAGGCCGAAGTGAATCAACTGCTGGGCCGCATGGAAGAAGCGGCGCGTGATCGAAGGACCCTGGCGCAACTCGATCCGGGGGAGCCGGCGTTCTCGACCGAAGCGGCCAAGATCTATCTGGAGATAGATAGTCCGCAGGTGGCAATGGCATTGCTCGATCAGGCGCTGCGCGTAGATCCGAAGTTCATGGAGGCATTGCTCACACGAACCCGCGCGTGCCTGCAATTGAACGATGTGGATGGCGCGGTGCGTAACGCGGATGCGGCATTGGCACTGAAGGCGACCACCGACAGCTATTACGCACATGCACTTGCACGTACGGCTTCCGGCGATCTGAAGACCGCGGAATTCGATCTGGAGAAAGTGCTGGAATGGAATCACCTGTATGAACCTGCGTATGTCGCGCTCGCGGATGTGCAGCTCGGATTGTACGACCAATATTCCGGCGGCACCATGCGCATGCGAACGCTGGAAAAAGCGATCGAGAAATGCACGCGGGCACTGGAATTGAATCCGGCGAGCACCGATGCGCTTTTCGCACGATCGAAGGCGTATGCCCTGCAGAAGGAGTATTCAAAAGCGATCGATGATGTGAGCAAATGCATCGCGCTCGACCGGCATGATGTGCAGATCTATCACCAGCGTGCGAAATACTACCATGGTTTCGGTCAGCACCAGAACGCGGTGAACGATCTGAACCGTGCGTTGCTCGATGCACCCACAGATCCCGATCTGTTGATCCTTCGATCGGAATGCCGGGAAGCGAACCTCGATATGGAAGGTGCGCTCAGCGATCGCGATCTGGCGCGGAAGTATCTGGAGGGATCCGATCGGTACACCGAAGAGGCGAGGCGTGAAATGGAGATCGCGCGGGAACGGATAGGCAAGCGGATCTATGAAATGAACCGCGAGGAAGATGCGCCATTGATCACCGTGCTCGAACCGTTCAGCTTGAACGAAGTGGCGCAGATCTCAAGCTCGATCGATAATGTGAAAGTATCGGGACACGTGCGCGACAAAAGCCTGCTGCGATCGGTGGTCGTGAACGGTACTGCAGCGGAATTCAGCAAGGATGAAAAAGATCCGCAGTTCACGGTGAGCATTCCTTTCGATCGGGCCGATTCAACGATCCTCGTTCAAGCGATGGACGTGTATGAGAACATGAGCTCGGTGGAATTGAAAGTGGTGCGCACGGAAGGGATCGCTCCCGCAGTGAAGATCACTTCACCCAAACCGAGCGGTGATCGCGAACTCACGATCGCGGCGGGAAAGGATGATCTTTTCATAGAAGGTGTGATCACTGATGCGAGCTTGATCCGTGCGATCACAGTGAACGGAGTGAACGCAAGTTATGCGCCCGACAAGGTCGATCCGGATTTCAGCATACGTACGAATGTGAAGGACCTCGATCGGATCGTGATCCGTGCAGAGGATCAATTCGGAAATGCGACTGAAGCGGCCTATGATCTCGTAAGGAAAGCGGAAGCGGTGGCGTCAAGACCATCTGCATCAACGCCGGTGGGGACCACGGGCATCACCTGGGTGATCCAGATCGAGAACACGAATTATCGCAATTTCCCACCGGTGCAGAATGGATCGGATGCGCAGAAGATGCAGAAGACATTCTCGAGCTACAACGTGCAACGAACGATCACGAAGAAGAACCTTACGAAGGAACAGATGGATCGTTTCTTCAACATCGAATTGCGCGATCTGGTGCGCACCAACAAGGTGAACACGATCCTGGTGTGGTACAACGGTCATGGCCGCAGCATCGGCAGTAAAACGTACTGGCTCCCCGTGGATGCGAAGAAGGACGACATCTACAGCTATTACAACTACGGATCGCTGCGCCAGCAGCTGGAGAACTACAGCGGCACGGTCAACAGCACGTTGGTGATCAGCGATGCCACCGGCGCCGACCCGTCCTTCTACGAACTTACCCGTTGATCCCGCAGAGTCATGCGTTCATTTATTCTTTCTCTCTCTTTGCTGATCTCGGTGGCGATGTTCGCGCAGCGATCGTTCCTGGAGAACATCGGAGTGCAGCACGGCCTGCCCGCATCCAAGGTTTACGATCTGCTGGAGGACGAGGCAGGCATGATCTGGATCGGTACGGAGGCCGGTCTTTCGCGCATGGACGGTAACATCGTTACCACGTACGATCCGGCGCACGGGATCGCGCCGAACGGTGTGCGATCGCTCTTCATCGATGATCAGCAGCGCATCTGGGCCGGGCATCTGGGCGGTGGGCTCACGCTGATCGAAAATGACAAGGCGCGCATATTGAAGCCCTCCGTTGCGATCACCTCGGATATCAGCAGCATTGCGCAGGACGCGCAGGGTAGCATCTGGCTGGCGACCTATGGCCAGGGTGCGATCAGGGTTGATGAGGTGAATGATGAAAGCAAAGCCGATATCACCATTTTCAGTGAAGAGCACGGCATCGATCCGGGACTTTCAAAAGTGCTCTCATTGAACGATGGTCAACTCTGCTTCATCGATGCTTCGGGATCGATGTTCCGCTTCGACCGGGAAGGGCAGTTCGTGCAATTCATTCCCAAAGGACTTCCGGTGGAAGAACTGGTGATCGCAGCGTACGAGGCCGGCAACGGCGATCTGTGGATCGGAACGCGTTACGGCGGGGCGTATACCCTCGATGGCAGGGGCGGATCCACGCAATACCATATCGGCAATGACCTGGCGAGCAACTTCGTGATCAGCTTCGGGGAGGATGCGGCCGGGAACGTTTGGATCGGCACGTACGACAAAGGGATCGGCCGTGTGATCGGTGGAAGGATCGTGGGCCTGGACGAGAGCAACGGATTGCACGATGCCATGGTGCGTTGCATGATCCGCGATCGGGAAGGCAATATGCTCATCGGCACCAACATCAACGGGCTGGACATCTACAAAGGCGAGCGTTTCACGAATTTCACCGAGGCCGATGGGCTGGTGGACCCACAAGTGTGGGCGGTGATGGAGGATCGCCAGGGAAGGATCTGGTTCGGAACAAACGGTGGCATCACGCTCTGGGATCCGCGCAGCGGAACGAAGCGCAACATCACGGCGCAGCAAGGCGAGCTCAACAGCAACCGCATACGCAGCATCGTGCAGGATGCGAACGGAAAAGTGTGGATCGGATCGGACAATGCCGGGCTTTTCGAATTCGATCCGAACACGTTCCGATCGGGTTACAACCCGGAAGTGCGTGTGCCGGACGGACGTGTGACAGCAATGGCGATCGGCCGATCAGGCGAACTCTGGATAGGTTCACTGGACGGGTTGATCCAGTACCGGCCCGGCCAGCCGCCGATCATCCATAATACGGCGAACGGGCTTTCCAGCGGCAACATCGCTTCTCTCTATGTCGATCCCAAAGGAAAGGTTTGGGTGGGCACGGTGATCCATGGCGCCTGCCGCGTGGAGAACGGCAAGGCGCGCGCGATCGATCTGGGCCGACAGTTCACCGCCACCAGCTTCGTGCAGGATAAGGAGGGCAGGACATGGATCGGCACGGAAGGGCAGGGCATCATTCTGCTGAAGGATGATCAGGTGGCAGGAACGTTCACGACAGATGATGGGCTCCTTTCCAATTCGATCAAGGCATTGAACATCGATGCGCATGGAAGCATCTGGATCGGATCGAGCCGCGGTCTGGACAAATGGGTGCCTGGGCGCGAAGGGTTCATCTCATACACCGATCGATCGGGTTACATCGGCATCGAAACGAAACCCAACGCCACATGCAGCACGCGATCGGGCCATCTCTGGTTCGGCACGGCCAGCGGGGCCACACGCGTTTCAACCGAAGAAAAGGCCGACGAGGTCCCCGCTCCGTTGATCGCACTGCGCGGATTGCGCGTGAACCTTGAGGATCGCGGCTTCAGCGATGGCATGTCCTTCAGCCATGCTGACAATAACATTCGGATCGCCTATGGCAGCGTTTCGCTCAGCGATCCCGCAGCCGTACAATACGCTTACATGCTCGATGGTGTGGACAACGAATGGCAACCGCCCACGGACGGCACCGAAGCGCATTACCCGGCGTTGCAGCCTGGCGATTATGTCTTCAAGGTGAAGGCGATGAACCGCTCGGGGGTCTGGAGCGATCCACCGGCGGAATTCCACTTTTCGATCCTGCCGCCGTGGTATCGATCATGGTGGTTCTACTCGGCGTTGATCGTGGCGATCGGGATCGTGCTCTTCAGCTACATCAAGGTGCGTGAGAAACAACTGCGTGCACGTAACATCCTGCTCGAGCAGAAAGTGCAGCAACGCACCGCCGAAGTGGTGGCACAGAGCCGGGAGATCGAAGGACAGAAGAAGGAGATCGAAGGACTTCTCCTGAACATTCTTCCGCGCGAGATCAGCGAGGAATTGAAAGAGAAGGGAAAAGCGACGGCAAGAAGGCATGATGATGTGACCGTGCTCTTCACCGATATGAAAGGGTTTACGAAGGCCGCGGAAAAGATGACGCCGGAGGAACTCGTCTTCGAATTGGATGAATGTTTCATCAAGTTCGATGAGATCACCGCGCGTTACGGCATCGAGAAGATCAAGACGATCGGCGATAGTTACATGTGCGCTTGCGGCGTACCCACGCGGGATCCGCACCATGCGGTGAAGAGCGTGCTGGCTGCGATCGAAGTGCGTGAGTTGATGGATCGCTGGCGGCGCGAACGCGAAGCGCTCGGCAAGGTTCCCTGGATCCTCCGGATCGGGATCCATACCGGTCCCGTCGTCGCCGGTGTGGTGGGCCGCAGGAAATTCGCCTACGATATCTGGGGCGATACCGTGAACACGGCCAGCCGCATGGAAAGCAGCGGGGTCCCGGGTGAAGTGAACATCAGTGGCGCCACCTATCGCTCGATCGGGGAATACTTCGAGTGCGAACACCGTGGCGAGGTGGAAGCGAAGAACAAGGGCCGCATCGACATGTACTTCGTGCGGCGGATCAAGCCGGAGTACAGCGCGGATGCTGAAGGGACGAAGCCTTCAGGGGTTCTGCTGGCGCAGCTCGGCATCGCGCAGCCGGTTGAACAGTTCGCGTAGTTCGGCGATCATCATCGCCGTGGCGCCCCACACCACGTGGCCGAAGATATCGTAGTACGGGATCTCCATCTCCGTGTCCAGGATCGTGATGTGCTGCCGCCGCTTTTTCAGGATCCGATCGTCGAGCAGAACCGTGAGCGGCGTTTCGATCAGCTCCGCCACTTCGTTCGGATCGGGATCGAAGCTTCCAAGTTCTTCCGTGTAAGCGATGAACGGCGTTACGATCGCACGGCTCAGCGGGATGTAGATCGGTGTGAGCGATCCGAGGATCGCTATCTCCTTCGTGTGCGATCCTGTCTCTTCCGCGAATTCGCGCAACGCTGTGAATTCAAGCGTTGGATCGCCGTCCTCCTGCTTTCCTCCGGGAAAACCGATCTGCCCGCTATGCACCCCTTCATACACCGGCCGCAGCATCAACAGCGTGTGCAGTTCGCCTTCTTTCGGATAGATCAGGACAAGCACTGCGCTCTCTCGCGGCACCGGATCGTACTTGCGCGCACGCGCCGCCGGCGGCCGTGGGTAGCCGGAAAGTTCGCGCAATGCCGAATGGCCCGGCAGCGGACCGCGCAAAGCTTCACCCAACGAGCGCAACAGGATCGGCAGTCGCATGTCAAAGGCCCAGCTCCTGCGCGAGTGCGGCCGCTTGTTTTTTGTACGTGTGCCGGGCCATTCCAGCGATCCGTTGCGCCTCGGCCAAGGCACGTTCGCGCTGGTCGCTGCACACCCAGCACAAAAGCGTGTACCATTCCGTTTGATCTCGGAATTCCTTCACGCGACTGTTCTCCAGGTGGTCCAACTGTAGTTCGGCATCGTACGGAAGATCCATGGCCAGCAGGCACATCGCCATGTACAGGTGCGCGCTCTTCTCGAATCCGCGCCGATCCAGGTACACGCGCAGACTGTCGGCCGCCACATCATACCTTTTCTCGGAATAGAGGTTCATCGCGTTGTGATACGTGCGGTGCGCAGCGGCCACTGCACCGCGTGACGAGATCAGGTCGGGATAAGGTTCAAAGTACCGGTCACAAAGGTCCTGCTGATCGCGGCTTCCGCAGGAAATGCAGGCCAGCAACAGGAAAGGAAGCATGGTTCGCATCGTTCAAAGCTATTTAAGCGATCGCATGCAACGGTCTTTGCGCAGGCCTTCTTCACCAGAGCTCACGATCACATGCGTGGCTTTCCCGATCAGGTGATCCTCCGGCACGAATCCCCAATAGCGCGAATCGGCGCTGTGATCGCGGCTGTCGCCAAGTACGAAGTAATAGTGCTTCGCGATCACGTAATTCGTCAACGGTGCGCCGTCCATGAGCAGCGTATCCCCGCTCACGCTGAGCTTATGTCCCTCGTAATGCGTGATGATGCGGTCGTACAGGGGCAGATCGTGCAGGGTGATCGCGATCGTGTCACCTATTGCGGGAACGCGCAAGGGGCCATGATCATCGTTGTTCCAGCGGTGCTGCGGACTGAATGGGAAGATGTTCCGCGGATATCCTGTGGACGGGCCCATTTCCTCCGCTTCCAGATCCGGGAGATCGATCTTCAACTTTGCGAGGATCTCATCGTTCAGCGGTGCAAGCTTCATCGTTCCTTCCGCCGCGATCGTTCCTTTTGGAAGCTGCAATGCATTGAGCACGCCTTCGATCGCAGTGGGATCCACCTGCAGTACGAATGAACTTGTGCCCGTGGCCGGAGGAGGGATGTAGGCACCGTTCACGTACAGATCGCCATTCAACATCTGCACCTTGTCACCGGGCGATCCCGCGATGCGTTTCACCAGCAATGGGCGCTGGTACAGGGGCAGGTGATCGCTCACTGGATCGTGGAAGACCACGATATCGTTACGATCGTAACCGTTCCATGCGGCGGTGCGATCCACCAGGAGCACATCGCCCGG
>JAEZDL010000268.1 GCA_023418095.1 Bacteroidota bacterium | reverse complement strand
CGATCATCTTGAAAGCGCTCGCCGATCGATTTGCCGAGGCGTTCGCGGAATTCCTTCACGCGAAAGTGCGCAAGGAACTTTGGGGCTACGCACCCGATGAAGCGTTCGGGAACGATCAACTGATCGCAGAAGCGTATCAAGGGATCCGTCCTGCGCCGGGCTATCCCGCCTGCCCCGATCACACCGAAAAGCCGGAATTGTTCCGCCTGCTCGATGCCACGAAGCACACCGGCATCATCCTTACCGAAGGTCTGGCCATGCACCCCGCAGCGGCGGTGAGCGGTTGGTATTTCGCACACCCGCGATCAAAATATTTCGGCGTTGGCCGCATCGCACGCGATCAAGTGGAGGACCTTGCGCGCAGGAAAGGGATGGAGGTGGAGGAAATGGAACGCTGGCTGGGTAGCAATCTGGCCTATTCGGCGGTGCTGGCGTAGATCGGATCGATAACGTATCCTATTCCACCGCACCTGCGTACAAACGCGGGATCGGTGAGAATAAAACTCGTCATATCGCTGTTCGGGACCTGTCTACTGTCCATTTCAGGCATGGCCCAGACCACCGCGCGCTTCACGCAGGAGAATGGCGACTGCACCGGCGCGATCACGATCCCCGATACCATTTTCAAGGTCGAGCATGCCGTGCGCGGTTTCGGCAATAGGCTCGAGATAAAGGAGAATCCCGCTGAAGATCTTCAGTGGTTCGAGCGCGAACACCACACCACCTGGTACAAATTCCGTGTGCCGGTGAAGTGCAAACTCACGTTCGACATCATACCGAACGATCCGAAGGACGATATCGATTTTCTTCTTTTCGAAGGGGCGATCCCGGGGATCTGCGATAAGATCATAAGCAAGGAAGTGGTTCCCGTGCGATCGAACATCTCCAGGAACGATCCTTCCTTGAACTCACGTTGCGGACTTTCCGAAGATGCGCCCGAGCCGTATGTGCGATCGGGTGTTGGCGCCAGTTACAGCAGTGCGATCGATGTGGAGGCAGGCCAGCTGATGTATCTCGTCGTCGATCACCAGGAACGTCCGCTTTCAGGCTATACCATCCATTTCCATTACGATCCACCGCCACCGCCAGAACCCGATCCAGCAACGGTGAAGAAGAAACAGAAGGTCTTCATCAACATTCTCGATGCGAGCACCGGTTCACCGTTGGAAGCGAGTATCGCGGTGGAGGGCATGAGCTTCGATGAGGTGGTGGAAGGAAAGGGCCGCAGCCAGTACATGTATGAAATGGATGTGTACCGTGCACTGAAAGTGACCTGTTTGCGCAAAGGCTACATGTTCTCGAAGATGAACGTGAAGGGCAGTACCGATCCCGAGGTGAAGGTCGATCTTCAATTGATGCCGATCGCGGCGGGTGAACATGTGGTGTTGGGCGATATCCGTTTCGTAGGCGATGCCGATCGGATCATGCGTGGATCGGAAGGTTCGCTGCTGATGTTGCTCCAGTTCATGCAGGATAACCCGAACGTGCGGATCGAGATCCAAGGCCATGTGAACGGGCCCACGTTCAAGAACAAAAAGGAATTCATCGACCTGAGCACTGCGCGCGCCAAGGCGGTTTACGATTTCCTACTCGTGAACGAGATCGATCCATCGCGCATCAGCTATAAGGGTTTCGGGAATTCGATGATGATCTATCCCGATCCAAAAGGTCCGGAACAAAGCGAAGCCAACAGGCGTGTGGAGATCAAGGTGGTGGGCTATTGATCCGGCACCATCCGCCACAGTACCGCACCGTTCATCATAACCGATCAGCCCACCCGGCAGGTGCGGGTATTTTTGTTCGTTCCGTATTCGCTGCGGAAAGAGAACATGATCGCCATGCGTACATTGATCCTTGCCCTCGGCCTTCTTCCGGCCCTGCTCCACGCGCAACAGCAATGGACGCTGCAGCAATGCATCGCGCGCGCTGAAGAGAAGAACCTGAACGTTCTGAACGCCACGCTGGAAATGGATCTGGCGGATAAGTCCAGGGAGACCGCACTGTGGGGTCTTGCGCCCGATCTGAACGGAGTTGCGACACACGGCTACAACTACGGCCGTGTTGTCGATCGGTTCACCAACACCTTCGCCACCGATCAGGTGCAGACGAACAATTTCTTCCTCAGCAGCAACATCGATCTGTTCGGTGGATTGAGGAAGCAGAACACGATAAAGCAGTCGAAGATCGATCTGGAAGCAGCGGGCCAGGGATTGCAGACAGCCCGTAACGATGTTCGGCTTGAAGTAGTGCAGGCCTTTCTTGATGTGCTCGGTCTCCGCGAAAGGATCGGTGCCACGGAAACACAGATCGCCAATACGCGTGAACAATTGCGGTTGACGCAGGAACTAGTGGATGCCGGCAGGCTCGCGCGAGCGGAATATCTAAGTCTGGATGCGCAGCTGGCGCAGGAGGAGGCAAGCCTCACCGATCTGCAGAACCAGCAGGAACAACGCATGCTCGCGCTTGGCCGTGCGATGCAATTGGAACCGCAGGAAATGCTAACGTTCGATATCGTTGCGCCACCTGTGACCGATCTGCAGATCACCGAGCCTGCAGCATCGCCGGAACAAGTGCTGGACAATGTTCTGCGGACGAATCCGGCTTATCTCCAGGCGGCGCTGCAGGTGGAAAGTGCTGAGAAGGCCGTTTCGATCGCTCGCGCAGGAACGCTTCCTTCGCTCTCGTTGCAGGGATCGCTTGGCACGGGTTACAGCGGACGCAATTTCCAGCAGGTGGGCGAGCCGGTGCTTTCGGGCACGGTTCCGATCGGAGCTACGGAATCGGGCGAGATCGTTTACAGTCCGGATTTCAGCATCAATACGGCGCTTGTGCCTTTCGGCGATCAGCTTGATCAGAATTTCAACCAATCGCTGATCTTCACTTTGCAGGTCCCTTTGTTCAACCAGATGAACAATCGATTCGCGATCGATCAGGCGCGCATCCGATCGGAACAGACACGGAACAACATGGTCTCGATCCGCAACGACATGCAGCGATCGGTGCTCGATGCGATCGTGATGCAACGATCGGCTTATCGCAATTTCACTGCCGCGAGCCGCGCGGTGGAAGCCGGTGAATTGGCGCTGGAATATGCGCAGGAACGCTTCACCCAGGGCGTGATCACTTCGCTGGAATTCAATACCGCGAAAACGAACCTGAACCGATCCACCGCCGATCTGATCAACGCGAAGTACCAATACCTCATGGCCACGAAATACCTGGATATCCTGCAAGGGATCCCGGTAACGCTCTGATCGATGCCGATCGTACTGGCCATAGAGACCGCAACGAAACTCTGTAGTGTTGCCGTAGGCCGCGATGGAGATCTGCTCGCCTTGCGCGAAGATCAAAGCGAGCGGCTTTCCCACGCTGAAAAGGTGAACCTGTTCGCCGGAGAAGTTCTTGCTGAAGCAGGACTTGCCTTCACTGACATTGATGCCATCGCCGTGGGGATCGGGCCGGGATCGTACACCGGTTCGCGGATCGGCGTCTCGGCAGCGAAAGGTTGGAGCTATGCGCTGGATATTCCCATCATCGGGATCACCACATTGAGAACGCTTGTGGAAGCAGCCCTTGCATCGGGCATGGCTGGCGCGAAGGAACTCTGGCCCATGATCGATGCCCGGCGAATGGAAGTGTTCACGCAACCATTCTCTGAAATGGGAAAGATCCTCGGCCCGATGGAACCCGTGATCATTGATCAGCCCTGGATCGGACAACGGCCTGCAGGCACGATCGTATTCGGTGATGGCGCGGACAAGGCGGTGGAATTCTGGAATTCAAACAACACGATCGTTCATCTTCCTCAGATCACCGCTTCAGCAGAACACATGTTGAAAGAGGCCGATCGGCGCACGATCGCAAAGGAATTTGATGATCTTGCCTACCTCGTTCCTTCCTACGGAAAACCGGCGAACGTTACGCAGCCGGGAAAGAAGATCGGTGGATGATCAGCGCAGTTCGGTGCGGAAACGCACCACGTTGATCGTATTGGTCGCAAGGTCCTTGGTGAGCCTTGCCTTCAGCATCATGGTTCCTTCCTCGTACAGGTATTCCTCCCGATCGATCTGTACATCGTCGTGCCAGAGTTCACCTTCAGTCACGTTCCCGGCGGCATCATAACGCCAAACGCGTTTTGTCCTCTTTTCCTTCAGGATATCGGGCTGATCGATCCGTTCGATCATCCGGCCTTTGTCATCATAACTGAAACGGATCCGCGAGCGCCGGTTGCTCACAAGGTACCGATCCTCGATCGCGGTGAGGTAACCGAGCTTGTTCTTTATGAAAAGCTGTTCGCGATAGGGCAGTTGCAGATCGTTGATGAAGATCTTCTTCTGCATCGTGTCGTTCACCTGTTCGTAGCGGTAGAACTCATCGCTGATCTCGGTGACGGCACCAGGCACGAGCTTATACCGATCGCTGTTCAGGTTCTCGATCCTGGTATACGTTTCACGGATCGGAACCCCTTTCGCATCGCGCTCGATCTTGTAGGCGAAATGGCCGTTCAGGTCATTGCGAAGCTTCTGTTGCAACAGTCCGTTGGGATCGTAATCGAAGATGGTTGAAGCCGTATCCCGGCCCGTCCCCGGTTGGCCGAAGGAGCTGTTGCGATAGGTGATCCGGCCCTGCTCATCGAACCGATACAGATACTTCTCCTTCTGCGTCACCATCGGCACATTGTCGCGCTTCACCATGATCTCGCCATGGATCGCAGCGATCTTGTTGCGGGCGATGAACTTCTCGTTGAAATGCGGCATTTTCGGCTCCTCCGCTTCGGGCAGCACCACGAGTACTTGTGCGTTCGCGCCGAGAGCGAAAAGAAGAAATATGATATGTACGATCAGCTTGTGCATTCCCACCTGCGGAAATATCAATTCCCGGGCCAGCGAAGTTCGCAATTCCCTGCGATCAACGCGGCTTTCAGGCATTTTCGTATGGCGGCGGATCGGCTGGCAAGCGGGCATGATATCTTGTCAGGCTGATGCCACAAAGGAAATCGCTCCCAACGCGGTACGTGCGGCCGCCAGCGTTCCGGCGTCAACAACCCACGGTGAATGGGCACGCCGATCGGTCGTGGCCCGGCACCTTCATGGCGATCGGTGTTTTCCTGTTCCTCATCTCGTTCTGGTTCCTCGGTTCGCGCACGCTGATCACCTACACCGATCTGTTCCGCTGGTTCGCGCTCTTCGCCTTCGCGGGCAACCTTATTCCATATAAAATGAGCGGATCGAAACTCGGCATGGAGCGGCTGGAATGGTTCCTTTTCAACCTGCTCGCGATCGGTCCCTCGCTTTTCACGATCGGACTTGCGCTCAATTTCACCATCCATTCAACACCCGAATATTTCGCTGTTCCGCACCAGCAGCGGATCGATGTGCATCGCTTTTGGATCGAAAATGATGAGCTGCCGCAGATGAAGCCGATCGATGCTGAAAGCAGATCACGGCATATCGGTTGGATCGAGATCGCGATCGCGGACGGGCTTTTCGGCTATCCGGTGATCACCACCATCTCGCCGATCGAGCCGGACTAATTCCCAAGATCGATCGTTTCTGTCAACTCGAAGGGGAATCTTTTTCGAAGAATTCCGGCTTTGCCCGCGATCGTGCCTTTCGCGCTGAATTCCATTTCGCCGGCAAGCGCTCCGGCCAGAAGCAACATCATCGCCGATCCGCCCTTGAATTCCGCATGCATCGGGATCGAATAGACCTTCGTACTTCGCTTCTCCAGCACGATCGCCGAATCCAGCAGACCTTTCCCGATCAGCGTGCCGTTCAGGAAAAGATCCACGTCGGGATCCACCGCACTTATCCTGAAACCGTTCGGATTCTCGATCTCGGCCTGCACCCGCAACGCCACGCCCTTCCCATCAAAACGAGTCACTTCAATATCCTTCACATCGTGCAGGATCACTTCCTCGTAACCCGAGCAGGAGAGCAGGAGGAGGGGTAGGGCCAGGGCCAGGGGCAGGCGCAGGGGCAGGCGCAGGGGCAGGTGCAGGAACAAAGCCAGATGGAGCAGTGTGGGATTTCGAGCCGGTCTCATTTTTTGGGCGTGCCCCTCGCAAAAGCCTCGGGTCAGGCTGTCCATTCCAAGTCCGCGCTCACAGCCTGATGGCTGCGGGCTTGCGGGCTTTCCATTTCCATCCTTCACGCGAAAGGCGGCTTCGATCGGCATCGATCGGTACATTGACAACTAAAGTGCCATCAATGCTTTCCGTTCGCCGATGCTGCAAAATTCTTGAAGAAGCGCGGGATCGTACGGATCCCCATCGTGTAATTGAAAATACCGAAATGCTCGTTCGGGCTGTGGATGTTGTCGCTGTCCAACCCGAAACCGAACAGCACGGTCTTCAATCCCAATTCCTGTTCGAACAGCGCTACGATCGGGATCGATCCACCGCCGCGCGTTGGGATCGGCTTTTTACCGAAGGTCTCCTCCATCGCTTTGCTCGCGGCCTGGTAGGCCGGTGAATCGATCGGCGTTACTGCGGCTTCGCCACCATGGTGCGGCTTCACCACCACTTTCACTCCCGGAGGCGCAATGCTCTCGAAATGATCCTTGAAGAGCTTGGTGATCTTATCGCTCTTCTGGTTCGGCACCAACCGCATGCTGATCTTTGCGAAGGCCTTCGAAGGCAGAACTGTTTTCGCGCCTTCACCGATGTAGCCGCCCCAGATCCCGTTCACATCCAGCGTGGGGCGGATGCTGCTTCTTTCTTCACTCGTGTAGCCTTTTTCACCGCGCAGCGCATCCACCTTCAGATCCTTCATGTATTCCTTCTCATCGAAGGGAGCTTCGGCCAATGCCTTGCGTTCCTCCTTCGAAAGTTCCTTCACATCATCGTAGAACCCGGGGATCGTGATCCGCCGATCCTTGTCGTGCAAGCTTGCGATCATGTCGCACAACGCATTGATCGGATTGGCCACCGCGCCGCCGTAAACGCCGCTGTGCAGATCGCGGTTCGGGCCGGTCACTTCCACTTCCACATAGCTCAATCCGCGCAGGCCTGTGTTGATGCTGGGCACATCGTTCGCGATCATCGCCGTATCGCTGATCAGCACCACATCGGCCTTCAATTTTTCCTTGTTCTGTGAAACGAACACGCCGAGGTTGTCGCTGCCCACTTCCTCTTCCCCTTCGATCATCATCTTCACGTTGCAGGGAAGTCCGCCGTTCTTCATCATGCTTTCCACCGCTTTCACGTGCATGTAGAACTGGCCTTTGTCATCGGCGCTGCCGCGCGCATAGATCAAACCGTCCTTGATCACGGGTTCGAACGGGCCGCTGGTCCATAGATCCAGCGGATCGGGCGGTTGCACATCGTAGTGACCGTAGATCAGAACGGTCGGTTTCTTCGGATCTATGATCTTTTCGCCGTACACGATCGGGTGGCCTTTCGTGGGGCAGATCTCCACTTTTTCAAGGCCGGCCTCTTCCATGCGTTTCTTCACTTCATCGGCGCAGCGGGCCACATCGGCCTTGTACTTCGGATCGGCGCTTACGCTGGGGATCTTCAACAGATCGAGCAGTTCATCCAGGAATCTTTTCTCGTTGCTCTTGATGTAGTTGTCGATCTCTTGCACGGCGGTTCAGTTTTGCTGGCGGCTAAGTTAGCCCTCACGGCCAAAGCTTTTCGGCGATCGATATCAGCGCGCGCTTGGATTGCTTCCCGTAAGCGATCCCGCATTAATTTCACGGCCCTTTCGGGCAACTTTTCCCACCCGATCGATGTCACAAAGCCGCCCGATCTGGATCTTTCACTTGCCAATTCCGATGAAAAAAAGGTTCCTTCTCTTTTCCCTTCTGTCCTGTGTTGGCATCGCGACGAACGCGCAGCTTGTGATCGATAATTCAATGACACCCCAGCAGTTGGTGGAGGACGTGTTGCTTGGTGGCGGGGTGACTGCCAGTAATATCACTTTCAATGGTGTGCCGGCAAATTTCGTGGAAGTGAATGCAGCGTCGTTCAATTCGTTCGGTACAGCACTGGGGTTGAACGCAGGTATCATCCTGAGCACTGGATATGCTGCGGATGCTTCTTGGCCGGCTTTGGATCAGTGGGATACGGATCTTTTCAATGGCGGTGATCCGGACCTTGAACAATTATCTGGGAATTTTATCGAGAACGTTGCCGTTCTCGAATTTGATTTCGTCCCTACAGGGAATGAACTGGTATTCAGGTATGTTTTCGCGTCAGAGGAATATCCGGAGTACGTCTGTTCAGAGTTCAACGATGCGTTCGGATTCTTCATCAGCGGGCCAGGGATCGCAGGCCCCTATTCCGGAGGGGCTGAAAACATTGCGTTGATCCCCGGTAGTACCATACCCGTAACGATCAATAGTGTCAATAATGGTGTGATCGGCTTGAACGGTACGGCGGGTACCTGCGAACTCACCGATCCGAACTGGCAGATGAATACGGGATATTTCGTCGATAATTCATTTGGGCCGGATATCGTATTCAACGGATTCACTGCAGTGTTGGAGGCTCTGGCTGATGTGCAATGTGGCGAGACCTATCATCTTAAGATCGCCGTAGGTGATGCGATTGATGGGTCATATGATTCCGCTGTATTCCTTGAAGCGAACAGTTTCATCAGTACAGGTTCGGTCACGGTGGATCTCGATCCAGATGCAGGCATTGATGATGACACGATCATGGAAGGATGCGGCCCCGTGGAATTCATCATCACGCGCGATGGTGATCTCACGCAGCCGCTCACACTGGATGTAGGCACCGCCGGAACCGCCACATCCGGCATCGACTATGATCCATTCCCTGCACAGATCAACTTCGCTGCTGGCGAGGCCACGCAAAGCATTTTCATCAATGTTCCGATGGATGGCGATGCCCAGGAGACGATCATTCTCACGCTTGCCGGCCTGTTCACATGCGCGGGCGTCGATCCGCAGTTCACGTTCTACATCGATAATACGCCACCGCTTACGATCACGCTGGATGATGCTAGCGTGGCCTGCGGTGGATCGGTGGAATTGATCCCCGATGTGAGCGGCGGCGTGGGGGATTACACCTACCAGTGGAGCACGAACGAATCGACCGCCACGATCACTGTGGCCCCGGCCACTGACACCACCTACGATCTTACCGTGAGCGATGCGTGCGGCGTTGCGGCGGTGACCGTTCAGGCGACGGTGGAGACAAATGATGATCCCCTCGTGATCGAGGTGAGCGGCGATGCCGCCATCGTATGCGGCGAGCAGGCCGATATCAGCGTTACCAGCATCACCGGCGGCGATGGCAACTATACCTATTCATGGACGTTGGATAATGTCCCGATGGGATCGGATGCAACGCTTACGGTGAACGGCGACGAACCAGGAACGTATGAGATCACCGTTACCGATGGTTGCGGAACTTCGATCGATGAAAGCGTTGAGGTCACCTCGCTTCCCGCCACACCGATCACGCTCACCATGGACCCTGCGGATCCACTGCCATGCGATGGCGAAACGACCGTCTCCGTTTCCAATGTTTCCGGCGGCAATGGAGATTATGAGTATGATTGGACCTTCAATGGATCGAGCATTGGAACGGCGGCGAGCGTTGATGCTGGCGAGCCCGGTTGGTACATCGTAACGGTGAACGAAGGGTGCGGCGGCACCTTCACCGATAGCGTTGAAGTGGTGTACCAGCAGTACGATCCGGTCACCATCACCGTTACCGATTCTTTGCAGCTTGCCTGCCTGGAACAGGCGCCGATCACCATGACGGGTGACGGGGGCAACGGGATCTTCACGTACGAATGGTCGTTCAATGGCCAGCAGATCGCGCAGACAGCGACCACCACGATCGAAGGCGGACTTCCCAGCTGGTATGTCGCCACAGTGACCGATGGGTGCGGCAATTCTGCGCAGGACAGCGTTTTCGTGACGGCACTTTCGGATATTGATCTGGTGGTGACCATGGCCGATGACGCGACCGTGCAATGTCCAGGTGATAGCGCGCAGCTTTCCGTTGTGAACGTGGAGGGCGGCACCGGCGATCTTCAATATGTATGGACAAGCCAGAACGGAACGATCATCGGCAGCGGTGAGCAGATCGATTTGGTCGTAGTGGCGCCGCAGACCTACACCGTGACCGTTTCCGATGTGTGCACCAATTCAGGCTCCGGTACTATCTCCACCATTCTGCCCTACGATCCGCAACTGGACGTGGTACTGCCAGCGGACATGGTGATCTGCGCCGGCGAAGAGATCGAACTGTTCGCTTCGGTCTCCGGCGGATCGGGCTATTACTTCCTGGAATGGGAGGGGATCGATTCCACCGATCCTGTGCTGATCGATTCGCCCATGCAGAACACCTGGTACACGGTATCGGTCACCGATCAATGCGGTGCGACCACAAGCGACGAAGTGCTGGTTCGTGTGGAGAACGTCGATCTGCAGATCCTTGTGAACAATTTTGGCCAGGATGACTGGCACCTGCAGGCGATCACTTCACCCGCAGCGGACACCTGGATCTGGAACATGGGCGACAGCACACAATACCGCACACGTGAGGTGACGCACAGTTACCTGGATCTTGAAGATCACTGGGTGACCCTGCAGGTGACCACGCCGAACGGTTGTGAAGCGGTCGATTCCGTGCTGATCGAAGCCCCGGCCCACATCTATTTTCCCAATGCCTTCACGCCGGATGGCGATGGCGTGAACGATGGATTCGGGGCCGTGGCGCACAACATCACCGATTTCGAGCTTTTGATCTACGATCGTTGGGGTGAATTGATCTTCCGCACCACGGACATCTTCGATCTGTGGGATGGGAGCGTTGCTGGGAAGGCTGCGATGACCGGTGTGTACGTGTACAAGTACAAGGCACAAGGCCATTACCTGCCGGAAACGGATGGGGTCGGCCATGTTACGCTGCTTTCCGGCGCGATCGATCAGTAGCGTTGCCAGCCACCGGACCGAAAGCCGATCGGATCACCGATCGGCTTTCTCATTTTGCATGGTGCGCCGATCGAAGCAACCTTTTGATCCCTAAATTGGTCATTGAAGCACCAAAGGCTTATTTTACACACCGAAATACCGATCATGGCACAGCGTTTACAGGCTTTCATCGTTGCTCTTGTCATTGGTCCGCTGGCGTTCGCGCAGCTTACTGTGGACGATTCCCTAACGCCGCAACAACTCGTCGAGGATGTCCTGTTAGGGGGCGGTGTGACTGCATCGAATATTACATACAATGGTTTTGCGGTGGCCCATGGCTCGTTCACAGCAGTGAACTCAAACCTTGGTTTGGAAGGTGGTGTGATATTGTCGACCGGATTCGCAGCGGATGCAGCGAATCCCGCGAGCTTCTTTGCCGCGAATATGAATGCTGGACTTACTCCAGATAGTGATCTTGAGACTATTTCGGGGGTAAGTATCAACGATATATCCGTTCTGTCATTTGATTTCATTCCCACTGGTGATACGCTTCGCTTCAGGTATGTATTTTCTTCAGAGGAATATCCAGGATATACATGTGGATTGGTTAATGATGCATTCGGATTTTTCCTGAGTGGACCTGGCATCAATGGCCCGTTCACGAACAATGCGGTTAACCTCGCTTTGATACCGAATACGACGATCCCAATTTCCATAAATAGTGTGAATTCTGGGATATCAAGTCAATGGGATGGAAGTGATGATAATTGTGTAGCAGCAGCTGGTCCAAACTGGGCTGATAATAGTGTCTATTTTGTGGATAACGCATTTGGTACCACTGTCGCCTATGATGGATTTACTGTGGTCATGGAGGCATTCGCCTTGGTAACCTGTGGTGAGACATATCATATCAAACTGGCGATCGGAGATGGAGGAGATGCTACGCTTGATTCAGCTGTTTTCCTCGAAGCGGGCAGCTTCGCAAGTTCTGGCCAGGTGATCCCATCACTGTCGGCAGGTTCAGGCGTTAATGGCGATACAATGCTCGAAGGTTGCGGTCCATTTGAAATGATCTTCACCCGACTCGGAGATCTTGCTGATGAAGCAACTGTCTATATCAGTGTTGAGGGAACCTCGACCCCTGGAATGGATTATTCACCAGCCTTTCCTGATTCGATCTATTATGGTCCGGGAGAAGGTGAGCATAGTTTCACGTTGAATATTCCTCCTGATGTTGATGGTGTAGAAACGCTTATTATTCATATTGATCAGATAATTGCCTGTGTCGGACAGAATCTCACGACAACCTTCACCTTCAACATCGATAGCCCACCACCCTTGTCGGTGGATAGTTACGATCTCAGCAGTGTTTGCGGGCAGGTGAATCTTCTCGATCCGCAGGTGAGCGGCGGTGTTGGCGAATACGTGTACGACTGGAGCACCGGTGACACGACCGCAACGATCGAGGTCGAGCCCGGAGTTACCACCACCTATTCGCTTACCGTGAGCGATGGTTGCCAGGTGGCCAGTGAGAGCGTTGATTACACGATCACGCTGCCGATCTACCCGCCGCTCGAAATGACCATGGGCCCCGATACGCAGGTGGATTGCCTGGGCAACGAGGATATCTACGTGGAAAGTGTTTCCGGCGGGAACAACCAATTTGAATTCGTGTGGACGCTGAACGGCGTGGAAGTAGGCACCGGCCAGACGATCAACGTGCCGTCATCGGCACCGGTGTACTATGTGGTAACTGTAACGGAAGGTTGTGGCACATCGATCCAGGACAGCCTCATGGTCTCCACTGTGCCGCTCGATCCGATCGTGATCACCACGACCGACGACCCCACGGTGATCTGCCCGGGTGATAGCACTTTGATGGAAGTGTTGAACACGATTGGTGGTAACGGCGTGTACACTTACACCTGGGACGATCAGTACGGACAGGAATTGAGCAATTCCACACAACTGCAGGTATCGGTGATCGCCGATCATACCTATACGGTTACCGCGGAAGATCAGTGCCAGAACACCGGGACAGCCACGGTAACGACCTTCCTGCCTGTTTATGCACCGTTCGTGTTGCAGCTGCCTTCAGATAAGATCCTGTGCGCCGGGGATTCGATCCAACTATACGCGCAGGTGCAGGGCGGATCAGGGTACTACACACTTGAATGGCATGAAATGGAGCACTCCGATCCCATGTTGATGGTGCAGCCATTGGAGGATACGGAATACACGGTGACCGCATACGATCAGTGCGGTGCGGAACGTACCGATGAAGTGC
>JAEZDL010000267.1 GCA_023418095.1 Bacteroidota bacterium | reverse complement strand
AGCGTTTCACCAGCAAAATGGCGCAACAGGTGTTGATCGGAAGCGGCAAAGGACGGATGGCGCGGCGCGAAAAAGGCCAGCTGGATCGCATAAGCGCTACGATCATTCTGCAGAGCTGGATGGAAGGTGGGGGGCGGCGGGTGTGAGCACATCGACCCGCACGTTCCGATCAGGTTCGATCATGTGTGTAGTGAACGGTTCGCGTGCTTGGAACTCGTTGAATTGCCGGCCTTCTTCAGCACCGGCGACCACCGCGATCACTGGACTTTTCCGATCCAAATGTTCGGTGATCGCTGTGAGTTCGTGTATCGGAATGATCGATCGCTCGTTGAGCGCTCCGATCAAGCGATCGGGATCTTTGAAAATCTCGCGATCGAGATGCCATGCGTACGTATGCGCATACCACCACGGATGTATCAGTACATCCGCGTTATTCTTTTGCTTCAGTGCTTCCGCCGAACGCACGACTTCTGAAGGACGCGGCCACGCAGTGTTCCTTAACTGAAACGTGAAGAGCATGAGGAGGATCACGAGCGATTCAGGCAGGAATATCCATCGTTGAAGAGGCAGGAGTGAGTGAAGCGAAATGGCTGACAATAGAAAAAATCCCGGCGATGCATAGATCAAGTAGCGATCCAAATAGATCGGCACCATGAATGAGATCAGGAACATTCCGATCAGCGGAACGAACGTCCAGATCGTGGCAAGGCGCGTGAGCAGATCGCGCATTCGGGATCGGATCAAATGGATCGCGATCACTACGATCAATATTGCCGCAACGATCGGTGCGTTGCTCCAGCGCCAGATCATGTTGTAAGGTTCTTCGATCGATGGCGGATACAGCCAGGTTCCCTCGCCAACGCTGGTGTTCAGGCGCAAAATGAAGATGTAGAAATAGGGCAGGTAGGCGATCAGTGCGATCGCGATCACTTTTACCATCGATCGCAGATCCTTTCGCCATTCCTTCAGAAGGAGAACACAGAGAAATTGGATCCCGATCATCAACCAGCCGAAGAAATGCGTGTAGATCATGAGCACGTTGATCACACTGAGCCAGAGGATGGATCGGCCTTCGCTCACGCGGATCAGTTGCCAGATGCTGGTGGTGGCGAGCAATGCGAAAAGTGAGTAAGCGCGCACTTCATGCGCGAAACCAATGTGATAAGTGCTGAAGAAGAAGAGGAGCGAAGCCATCAGCGCGGTGTGATATCCAGCCAGCCGTTCACCGATCCGGAAGAGCGGCCACACGATCAGTGCACTGAAGATCGCGGAAGGCAGCCGCAGCCAGCCTTCATCCAGCGGTACGAGCTTCACCCAGAAATGCATCAGGATGAAATGCAGCGGCGGATTGTTCTCTTCGGGCAGGATCTTGAATAGTCCGGCGATCGTTCTGTGCGCCTGCAGCACCGTGAACGGCTCATCATGCGCCAGCTCGTTCACACCGATCTGGAGAAGCTTCATCAGAAGCCCGATCGTAACGAGAAGGAAGATCGTGATCTGGGAGCGCCGCTGCACGGCGCGAAACTATCCGCTTGCGCTCACAGTTTCCGGATCATGAGGAAATGCGGGCCGATCCCCGGGATCTGGAATTCATCGCTCTTCGTGACGAATCCCAATTTCTCATAGAAGGGAACGGCAGCGGTGCGCGCGTTGCACCAGATCACATCCACATTCTGCGCCTTCAGATGATCGATCGCGAATTGCATCAATCTTTTTCCCGCCCCTTTGCCTTGAAGATCCGGATCGGTGGCCATTCCGCGCAACCGGAATTGCTTCCAACCGTTCAATGATGCATGTTTCTCCGGATAAAAAGATGCGACGGAGATGCGATCGTCGCCAAGGTGGACACCGAGATGGAAGGATCCTTCCAGCCGATCGTTCGGAAAATCGCAATCCTCCAGCGTTCCGCCTGGTCGCAGCACTTTCAAGCGCAGGGGGTAAGTATCGGCCGTGCGTATGAATTTCACCACCATTTCGGGAAAATTAGTGGAGAACGGCTTCGCCTGGCAAGTCTCTTGATCGTTCATTTCCGCGGAAGATCGGTCCAGGATCGCGGAGATATTATCCGGCGATATTCGATCCTTCAATATCACTGCACCAGGCATCGAACAATGGCATTTCTTCCCGCCCGATCAATTCCATTCGAATGAATTCCTCGTAGCATTTCCGCATGTTCGGCAGGATGTGGTCCTTTCCCCCTTTCAGATCAAGGGCCTCCAATCTCGTGCAGATCTTTAGATTGTTGCGATAACCGATCAATTCATCGGCGAAGTCCTTCATTAGATCGTGCTCATTCCTTTCCTGCCAAACGGTCGGTTCGTGGAACAATACATCCCACTCATTCTCCCAACAGATGCGCACGGCGATGTAGCTGCGCCAGATATCGGCCATCCTGAAGCTGCAGTGCGAGGGCAGATAGAGCAATGGGAATGCGTCGCGGAACCATGTGGTATTCTGTGATCCGAAGGGACACCAGCTTCTGTTGGCCAATGAGAATGAAGAGTCCGCGATCTCGAAATCAAGGGGTAATTCGCGGGTTAGTCTGTAAATGGCGTCCACGTCGGGATCACCATCCGCAAGGCCTTGTTGAATGGGACAGGAACGGATGCGGGAAGGAGAAACTGCTGGCGGTTCGTCATTGATCCTCTCCAAAGGGAAACCGCGCGGCCAGATGAATGAACGAGTGAAATAACGATACATGTTGACCCATCCCTTTCCTTCGAAGGGCAGAGCCGAAAGGTCCAGGTCGCGATCCTTCCAGAAGCTTTCCCGAGGAAAATTATCATCATCGGATTCAATGATCACTTCGGCCCCGTTGCTGATGGCCTGCAGATAGCCCAGGTTCTTTCGGGCATAATGCCGTTGAGGCAGGCCGGTTGCGAGCTTGAATGGCATGGTCCGCTGCCGATCGATGCTCCAGAAGTCGCAGCCTTCGAGCTCGAAGGTGACGGGTGATGGTACATCACCGATCAGGATCATTTCAACATTATGCGATGCACAGCCTTCCGCAAAGGAACGCAGTACTCCATTCGGAGCGGAGATCGATGTGATCACCAGCGCAGTTCTCTTCTTCATCGTTCAGATCATTTTCGATCGGAAAGTGATCCGCTGGATGAAATAATGGAGCAGGACGGAAATGGAGTTCATGATCGCGCCTTGTGAAACCCGCGGACTTGGGGCCTTGTAATGGATCGGGATCTCAGCGTATCGCTTTTTACGCAGCAGATAACGGAGTTCGGTCTGGTAGAAGTGGGCTTTTGAAAGGAGTGGGTACTTGAGGAATTGTGCTACAACGGACCGATGGAATCCCTGAAAGCCCGAGGTCATATCATACATATGTGTTCCCAACAAAAGATTTGCCAGCACAGTGCCCGTCTTGGATAGGAACCATCGACCGGTGCTAGAGTCCGAGATGGATCCGCCATTGATGAACCGGCTTCCAAAGGCACATTCATTTCCCTCGTTCAATACACGCAGGAACATTGGCAGGGCTCTAGGGTCGTGGGATAGGCCGGCATCCATTTCGATGATGGGATCATGTCCCCGATCGTAGGCCTCCTTGTATCCACGCAAATAGGCGTCCACCACGTTCCGATCCTCCGGGGCCCAAACCGTTCTGAATCGGATATCCCTTGCCGAAAGTGCCTGTGACATCTCCAAGGTGGCATCTTTCGAAGCGTTATCCACCACGAAGTACACTGTTCCGGAACCGATCCCATCCAGTACCCTGGCCAGAAGTCCGGTGAACTCACCGAACTCTGCTTCCTCGTTCGCCATCGGAACGATCACTGCCCAATCACCTGGATAATTCACGTTCCGCTCCTTGATCTGCTTGGCCGCCCAAGATACCTGTTAGCCAGAGATGTAGATCACCTGATCAACGGGAGTGCTTATTCGTTCGATCTTGCAAGTAATTCGTGTAAAGAAGTTCGATCAACTCAAGTGAACTCTCCTGTGCGATCGAACGGGACCCTGCGCAATCGGAACCCTCGGGGATCTCCTCCAGAATGGTGGTGGCGTTGCCATTCGTGATCAATTCCACGCGATCGATCACCCCGCAAGCCCGATCATGCAGATCGATCTTGCGATGCATGACCGAATCAACCTGCTGCCAGGGAATCTCATGTCGATCCAGGGTGAACGGGATCGAAATGGCATCGGCGATCGCGATGCGTGACCTGAACACTGCTCCTTCATTGGAGATCTGCACCGTGCTTGGCGGCAGGAACAGAGCGGAATAAAGCGCTGTGGCTCCCACGATCACCAGACCGAAGCGTGCACCGCCCACAGAGGTCGGAAGATATGGTCTGCCCGCTCCACGCGCGATCAAAAGACCGATCAGGCCGCCAGCCACGGCGGCCGCGATCGAAAGCAGGAACGCAACCGCCAGTCGGCCGAACAGGTCCATGCCTCCTACAACGATCACATCCCTTCCCGACAGGATGAAGCTCTTTCTGTGGAACGCGGCGATCTGCCCAAGCTCCGATGCTGTGCTTTCATCGAAAAGCAGATCCACACCCACCACCAGCGCTTTGATCGCCAGTACGATCGCGGCGCCGAGCATCAGGAACTGGATGGCCTCCTGGGTGTTATCCTCCAGTTCCCATTTCATGATGGGTCACTTGAAATAACGCATGTCCTGGCCTGCTTTGAGACCGACGAGTGAAGCATAGATCAATTTGATCACCGCTTCCACATCCTTGCGATCCACGGTCTCCACGGTGGTATGCATGTAGCGTAACGGCAGGCTTATCAAGGCGGAAGGCACACCAGCGGCGCCATAGGCGAACGCATCGGTATCGGTTCCGGTGGCGCGGCTCGCGGCGAGGCGTTGGAAGGCGATCTTCTTTTCGGTGGCGGTGCGTACGATGTGCTTCAATACATTGTTGTGCACCGCAGGCGCGTAGCTCAGCACCGGCCCGGATCCGCAGGAGATATCACCGTTCTGGATCTTGTTCATCATCGGTGTCTGCGTATCGTGCGTCACATCCGTTATGATGGCCAGATCGGGCCTTATCCGTTCCACGATCATTTCCGCCCCGCGCAACCCAACTTCCTCCTGCACGCTGTTGGTCACGTAAAGACCGAATGGAAGTTTCACTTTGTTCTCCTTCAGCAGTCGCGTCACTTCGGCGATCATGAATCCCCCCATGCGGTTATCCAGCGCACGGCCTACGAAGTTGCGATCGTTCAGGATCATGAATTCATCTTCGTAGGTGATCACACAACCAACGTGAACGCCCAATTTTTCCACTTCCTCCTTGCTGTTGCAACCACAGTCCAGGAAGATATTATCCAGTGAAGGCGTGGTCTCGGTCTTACCATTGCGCACGTGGATCGCAGGCCAGCCGAATATGGCTTTCACTATGCCCTTTTCAGTATGGATGTTCACCCGTTTGCTGGGTGCGATGATGTGATCGCTTCCGCCGTTGCGCCTTACATAGATGAATCCTTCCTTGGTGATGTAATGCACGAACCAGCTGATCTCATCGGCATGCGCCTCGATCACCACCTTGTACTTCGCCTCTGGATTGATCACGCCGACCACGGTGCCGTACGGATCCACGAAATGCTCGTCGATATGGGGCTTGATGTATTCCAGCCAGATCTTCTGTCCTTCGCTCTCGAAACCGGTGGGCGAGGGATTGTTCAAATAACGCGTCAGGAATGCGATCGATCTGCTGTCCAGGATGGTCGCGGGATCGTTCTTCACGTTCTTCTTCACGATCTTCTTTGCCTCCTTGCGTTGATCTTTTGCCATTTTCCGTTGTACCGCTTGATCACGGCGCCGCAAAGCTATGGATCCCCGTGTGGCGGTCACGGCCCGGTGCGATCATGGATCAACAACGCGATCAACAACTAATTTGGCGGACGTGACAGTTGCCCGGGCAAGTGATCTGGCGCCTTATCGCACCGGTGATGGTTCGCTTACGTTGCGCAGCGCACAGTATGGCGAAGGATACCACAGCGTACATGGTGCAGTGGTTGAATCCACCCATGTCTTCATTTCATCAGGTCTGCAGTTCGTGATCGATCGGTGCGGTGATCGCCTGAATGCCGCACCGATCCGGGTTCTGGAGATCGGGTTGGGCACCGGCCTGAACCTGCTGCTCACGTGGATCCGTTGCCTCGAAGGGAAATGCAACGTGGACTACACTGCGCTTGAACCGTTCCCGCTTCCGGAAAGCGCCCTTGAGCAACTGGCCTATTGGGAGGAACTCTCCTGGCCGGGGCTGAAAAAGGAATTCCTTGAAATGATGCGGATGGATGAACAGCGCCACGAGAAGAACGGGCTCACATTTCGTTGGAATAGAACGCCGGTCGAGGAACTCGCTGAAAGAGCAGAATACGATCTGGTCTATTTCGATGCGTTCGCTCCGTCCACCGATCCAGCGATGTGGAAGGCCGATGTACTTGAACGGGTATACGGATCGATGCGCGAAGGCGCGGTGTTCGTCACTTACTGCGCGAAAGGCGAAGTGCGTCGCACGCTCGCATCGATCGGTTTTTCGGTGGAACGTTTGCAGGGGCCGCCGGGCAAGCGCGAAATGCTCCGGGCCACCAAGTGATCATGTTCACGATCCGGGTCTACGGCATCTGCATAAAGCGGATCGAAGGAACAAGGAAGATCCTCGTGATGGATGAGGTCATCAAAGGAAGAAGGATCACCAAATTCCCGGGCGGCGGCCTGGAATACGGCGAAAGCACCGTGGATTGCCTGATCCGCGAGATCAGGGAGGAATTGAAAGTGGAAGCCACCGATCTGCGGCATTTCTACACCACCGACCTCTTCCAGCAAAGCCTTTTTCATACCGCCCCGATGCAGGTGATCAGCATCTACTACCGATTCAAGCTGGCGCGTACGGCAAGGTTGGAAGTGCTGAAGGAGGCGTTCGGTTTCCCCGATCCCACCCGGCAGGAAGGATGCCGGTGGATGCATCTGGACAGTCCGGTGGAGAGCCTCAGCCTACCGATCGACCGGCATGTGCTGGCCCTGCTTCAGCGAAAGTTCCCCGGTCGGTGATCCCCTCAGGCAAGTGGCTCGGGTGGCGGCGGCGCCTCCATCGGTTGCTTTGCCGGCCGCGTTTCCTTCACGTCCATGCGTGTGGACTGGCCAACGAGGAGAACCAGCGAAGTGAGGCCCACCAGGAATGCGCCCTGCAACATCAATTCCTCCCGATCGATGGACCGCAGTGAAGTGAAAAGGCGGAAGAGTGGGAGTGAAGGCATCTGATAACGGCAGGCCGATCCGTAGTGGTATCAAGGCTTTCCGTTTACAAAGGTCATTTTTTCTCCGGTAGGTTCCGGGAATTTTCGCCTAGTGGAGCCGCACTGGCGTTGGGATCGGCGGAAAACCCGTTGAATGCTTCTGCCAGGAACGGCAAAGGCGCCTTTCAGCGCCTTTGCTTTCTGTGAACCCGTAGGGAGTCGAACCCCAAACCTTCTGATCCGTAGTCAGATGCTCTATCCAATTGAGCTACGGGTCCAATGCAAAACGGCTGCAAAGATAGCGACACCGATCCGAATTACGGCATGTGC
>JAEZDL010000263.1 GCA_023418095.1 Bacteroidota bacterium | reverse complement strand
GGCTCACTGCATGAAGTAGAGTCCCAACTATATACCGCAGTATTGCTCAAATACCTCACGAAAGACGAGATCCTGCCGCTTATCGAGTCGATCAGAAAGTGCAGCAGCGGCTTGTTGAAGTTCATTACACGGCTGGGGGAGAAGCAAAGAGCTGGCAGATGATGGCACTTTCACTCTTTCACCTTTTCACCTTATTACGACAACAATGAAGCTCACACTGAAGATCTGGAGACAGGCGGGTCCCAAGGAAAAAGGGGAGATCGAAACCTATCCCGTAAACGATGTTTCGCCGGACATGTCGTTCCTTGAGATGCTCGATGTGCTTAATGACGATCTGATCCGTGAAGGGAAAGATCCGATCTCCTTCGATCACGATTGTCGTGAAGGGATCTGCGGCATGTGCAGCCTTTTCATCAATGGGGAACCACATGGTCCTGGCCGTGCGATCACCACCTGCCAATTGCATATGCGCAAGTTCAAGGATGGCGATACGATATACGTGGAGCCCTGGCGATCGGCAGCTTTCCCGGTGATCAAGGATCTTGTGACCGATCGAACCGCATTCGATCGGATCCAGGCCGCAGGCGGTTTCGTGAGCGTGAACACGAACGGAAATCTGGTGGATGGCACCGCGATCCCGATCCCGAAAGTGAACGCTGACAAAGCCTTTGATGCCGCTACCTGCATTCAGTGTGGTGCATGTGTTGCAGCGTGCCCCAACGGATCGGCGATGCTTTTCACAGCCGCCAAGGTCTCGCAGTTCGCCTTGTTGCCGCAGGGTCAGGTGGAGAAGAAGGAACGTGTGCTGAACATGGTGGCGCAAATGGACAAGGAAGGCTTCGGCAATTGCACGAATATCGGCGCGTGCGAAGTGGAATGTCCAAAGGAGATCAGCCTGCAGAACATCGCGCGGATGAACCGCGAGTACATGGCCGCGAGCCTTTCGAAGGAATAGATCAGCGCACGAGGTTCACGTGGCCGTAAAGCGTATGGCGCTTGCCCGTACGTTCTTCCATATCGATCCGCCACACATACGTATCGATCGGCGATTGCACGCCTTTATAAGTGCCATCCCAGAGTCGATCCAGATCATCACTCTCATAGATTTTCTCGCCCCAGCGATCGAAGATCTGCAATTGGAATTCCTCGATGTCCTTTCCCCAGGCGCGGAAACCATCGTTCACGCCATCACCGTTCGGAGTGAACGTATTCGGAACGAAAAGGCTTCCGTTCAAGATCACCCATACCTGATCGGAATTCTTGCAGCCGTTCGTATCGGTCACCGTAAGCGTGTACAATGTGCTTTCCTCCGGTCGTGACCATGGATCGGGGCAATCCTCGCAATCAACAAGATCCACCGGTTCCCATTCGAGCGATCCATTCGCGACACCATGCAATTGCACCCGATCTCCGAACTCGATGATCCGATCCTCGCCTGCATCCACCGGCGGTAATGGATGAACACGAACGAGCAGTTGAGCCTGATCGGAACAACCGTTCTCATCGCTCACGGTGATCACGTAGTTCGTTTCGGCGGAAGGTGTACAGATCGGATCGGCGGAAGTCGCATCATCCAGGAAAGTTGCCGGAGACCAGGAGAATTGTTCGGCACCCAGCGCGTGAAGTTGGATAGGCTCGCCCGGGCACACGATCGTATCCGGCCATGCGGTGGCAGTTACTACGATCACATCCACCGTCGCCGTATCGGTGATCTCGCCACACACATTTCCACAGTGAAGAACGTAGGTCGTGTTCGCCAATGGGCTTACGTTCGGTGAAACGATCGTTGGCTGGTTCAGACCTGGCGCAGGATCCCACTGATACCAATCCGCGATCGGGCCGACCAGCTGGACCGAACCACCTTCGCAGATCGAGGTATCCGACAGCGCTGGTTCCGGAATTCCCTGCACCACATTCACGCGAACGGAATCGACCATCTCACATCCATCGATCGTTGTGATCGTTACATGATAGACCGTCGTATCCGCAGGCGAAGCAAGTGGATCGGCAATGGATGGATCGTTCAGACCTGTCGCTGGCTCCCAGAGATATTCGGTTCCGCCGGTCGCACCCAACTGGGCGGCTTCACCAACGCAGATGGTTTCATCTGGCAAGGCCGATCCTTCAGGTTCTGCATAGATCACATCCACGGTCGCTGAATCAATGCCGCATTCACCCGTAACGATCAGTTGATAGGTGGTGTTCGATCCGGGTGATGCGATCGGATCCTGGATATCGGTGGCGCTGAGACCAGCCGCTGGTGACCATGAATATTCCGCGCCATCGGGCAAACCGTTCAACTGCGCTTCACCGCCGGGGCAGACCGGTGCGATCGGTTCGATCGCAGCTTCAATGGGCGGTAGAGCGGTGATCACGATCGAAGCCGTATCGCCGATCACACAATCATAACTGTCCGTTACGATCAGGGTAACCGTGTATTCGCCCGGTTCGGTGAAGGTGTGCGTTGGCGCTTCCGCAGTGCTTTGGCCACCATCGCCGAACGTCCAGTTGTACGTATCGCCGCCGGAGCTGGCACTTTCGAATTGGACCGTGGCCGGCGCGCAGATCGAATCAGGTCCATCGATCGAGATCACTGCGATCACTTTTGAAAGATCGAATTTGAAGACACCGAGATTGCAATTGAAGCTGTTATTCGTTTCACTCCAAGCCGCAGGCGTGGTCGGGAAATCGCTCAAGCCGCCGCAACCAGCGCAAACCGCCTGATAAACTTTACCGTTCTTGTCGAAACGAGAGGTGCCGCCATCAACATGTTCTCCACTCATTCCACCACCGAAGAACGTTGCGTAATCAAGCCCGTCCGCATCAGGTTCAAGCACCATCAGGTAGAAATCGCTTCCATCCGTAGTCGGCTGGAATGCATCAGGCGTTACCGGAAGTCCGATCGTAGTGCTATTGTCCGGCGTGGCGTTGTTGTTCGTGTTCCCACCCCAACCGCTGAAATAGATCTGGCCGCAATCGCTCACCAGAAAAGCCGAAGGCGAAATATCCTCATCGCCGTTGCCATTACCGATCCGCGTGGACCAGAGGCTTGCTGAAAGATCGGGCTGGAATTTCTGGATGAACTGCGAGCTTCCAGCCACGGCATATTTCCCCGGTGTGATCGGAAAATTCCCGCGCGTCTGGCCTACGACATACACGTCGTCGCTTGTATCGAGCTGCACGAAGAAGGATTGATCGTATTGTGGTGTTCCGACATAGGTTGTTGAAAGCAAGGTCGATCCGGTTGGATCATATCGCGCGATAAAACCATCCACGGCCCCGTTGTTCGATCCACTGAAAGGCGATCCCGCGGAAGGCAGATCATTGCTCGTCGTTCCGCCGGTCACATAGATCTCACCGGTACTGTTCAACTGGATCCCGTATCCACTGTCATGCCCCGATCCGCCGTGGTACGTGCCCCAAAGCAGCGAGGTCAATCCAGCATTCATCCGTAGAAAAAAAGCATCCTGCTGCCCGCCACCATAACCGCTTTGCGGAGCGCCGGGTGAAGTAAGCAGATCAATGCTCGAGGTGGAGGTGGCGATAACAGGATCCTCGTTCGCATCCAGCGCGATCTCGCCGCGGAATTGATCGCCGTAATTATGGAAAAGTCCGTCGCCGATGTTCAATCCATCCGAACCGGTGCCGCCGAAGAAGGTCGATCCTATCAAAGCACTTCCACCGATGTTCAGGTGAGAGATGAAGGCATCCGCGCCATTTGGAAAGTCAAAACCCGATCCCAGCGGGAAACTCGCCGGCACTCCGCCGTTGAAGTCCGGATCAAAACAACCTGGTGTGATGGGAAAGTCGAACGATCCGGTGCTCCCGAGAATGAACAGTTCATGATCGGAATTCACCACCAGGCTGTGTGGTGCTTCATTGCCCGTTCCGCCGATGTAGGTGCTCCAGATCAGATCCGTGCCATCGGGCGACCATTTGCTTATGCCCACATCGGTGGTGCCACCATTGAAGGAAGGATCGAGCACGCCCACGGTCGTGGGGTAGCCAACATTGAAGACGATCCCGCCGCCATAGAGATGGCCTTCATCATCGTACGTAGCGGTGAAGCCGAAATTATCGCCCGTGCTACCGGTGAAACTTCCGAAGGCAAGTTCCGGATCGATCACCAGCGGAAGACTTTCATCCAAATTTTCCGGGAGGTGGAAACTCAACTCCGATCCATCCAGATGATAGCGGCTTTCAACTTCGAGCCGCTCCTCGCCATTCACACTGAAGTTCACAGGCGCTTTTTCGATCACCGTGCCCGCTGTGGTGATCACATGCAGATCACCATTCACCATTCGCAAGCCGTCCTGCCCTTCATATCGGAACTTCACCTGGGCGGGATCGGCACCTGGCGCAACGATCAGATCATATTTCAATCCGTTCCTTCCACTGAATTCCAGGTCGATCCCCGGCCAGATATCCTTCAATAGGATCTCTTCAAAGACCCCGCAATCCGTTCCCCATTGAGATGGATCGTTCCCTAAAAAGAAATTCTGTAGATGCGAAAGTGGCTTCGATCCCGATCCGGACTTGGCTTTTCCATGCACGAAATGGACACGCCAGGCATGCATTTTCGGAACTGAATGCCCGGTTTCTCCGGAATGATAATGCCCATGATCCCGATCGGCGGATCGCAACACGTAGGTCAATGCTTCACGTTCCACGAACAAGGCACCGCCGGGAATAAGCGCGCGATAAAGAACTTGATCGGGCCACTGGCCCTTGTTCTCAATGAACGTGGTGACAGGTGTGCCGGCGAACAGCGGCGCGCAAAGGCAAAAAAGGAGGATATGGACCAGCGAACGCAGCACCTTTTCCGCAGGAAGCACCAAGTTACTCAGAATGACACCCTCGCCGGGTAAATAGTTGCTTCAAAGGCCCCAAATGCCGGTGATCAGGGCTCGGGGAAGGCCCGTGCACCGTAACTTTGTATTGGCGCGGACAGCCACTAAAGGAGTCGGAATGAGCGAAGCGATAAAACATGAATGTGGCATCGCGCTGATCCGGCTGCGCAAGCCGCTGGAGCATTATCAGCAGAACTATGGTACGGCCATGTATGGCTTGAACAAGCTGTACCTGCTGATGGAGAAACAACATAACCGCGGTCAGGACGGCGCGGGCGTCGCTACGATCAAGCTCGATCCATCCCCTGGATTGAATTATATCGATCGGGAACGCAGCACCGATAAACAGGCCATCCAGAAGATCTTCGGCATGATCCACCGCGGTCATGCGAATGCGATCGCCAACGATGCATCAAAATCGGACGATGCCGCTTTCCTGAAGGAGAACATGCCATTCATGGGCGAAGTGCTCATGGGCCATTTGCGCTACGCCACTTTCGGTCGCGATGGATTGGAGAATTGCCATCCGCGCCGCCGGTTGAACAACTGGATGACGAGGAATCTTGTCGTCGCCGGCAATTTCAACATGACCAACGTGGATGCGTTGTTCGATAAGCTCGTGAGCATAGGCCAGCATCCGAAAGAGAAGAGCGACACGGTGACCGTTCTTGAGAAGATCGGCCATTTCCTCGACGTTGAGAACGATCGCCTGGCGCAGATGTATCGCCAGCTCGGTTACAACGATCGGCAGATCACCCAACTGATCTGTGAGAAGATGGATGTGAAGGGGATCCTCACCCAAAGTGCGGAGGATTTCGATGGCGGGTACGCGCTTGCAGGAATGATGGGACATGGCGATGCGTTCATCCTGCGCGATCCTTCAGGCATCCGTCCCACGTTCTGGTATGCCGATGAAGAAGTTGTTGTCGCAGCGAGTGAACGGCCTGCGATCCAAACGGCCTTTGCGTTGAAGACCGAGGATGTTCGTGAACTACGGCCCGGCCATGCACTGATCATAAGGAAGGATGGCAGTTATAGTGAAGAAATGATCCGCCAACCGCTTGAGAAGAAGGCGTGCAGTTTCGAGCGGATCTATTTCAGCCGTGGAAGCGATCGCGATGTGTACCGCGAGCGGATCGCCCTGGGCCGTTCGGTCTGTCCGGCGATCCTCGAAGCGGTGGATCACGACATGGAGAACACGGTCTTCTCTTTCATTCCGAACACAGCGGAAGTGGCCTGCTATGGCATGTTGAAGGAATTGGAGGATGAACTCGATCGGGTGAAGGAAAAACGGATCATGGAACTTGGTCCCGATCCCGATCGGAACAAATTGCGCCAGATCCTATCAATGCGACCGCGGTTGGAGAAAGTGGCGATCAAGGATGTGAAGCTGCGCACTTTCATCACTGCCGACGATGCACGTGACGATCTTGTCGCGCACGTATATGATATCACCTATGGTTCGGTGCGCGCCGGCGTTGACAATCTCGTGGTGATCGATGACAGCATCGTTCGCGGTACCACGTTGAAGCAGAGCATCCTGAAGATGCTGGATCGGCTGGAGCCGAAACGCATTGTGGTGGTAAGCAGTGCGCCGCAGATCCGATATCCGGATTGTTACGGGATCGATATGGCGAAGCTTGGCGATCTGGCCGCGTTCCGCGCAGCGATCGCGCTTCTGAAGGAGACCGGCCGTGACAATGTGATCGATGATGTTTACGATCGCTGCCTGCGCATGCTCGAGCTTCCGATCGATCAGCAGGAGAACGCAGTGAAGGACATCTACCGCCCGTTCACGGCGGAACAGATCAGCGACAAGATGGCCGAAATGTTAACACCCGCTGGAACGAAAGCGGAGGTGAAGCTGGTATTCCAGAGCATCGAAGGCCTGCACGCGGCCTGTCCCGATCACACAGGTGATTGGTACTTCTCTGGTGATTATCCGACACCCGGCGGTTTCCGTGTTGTGAATCGCGCGTATGTGAATTACCACACCGGCAAGAACGTTCGTGCTTATTGATCCGCCCGCCGGATCAACCCTTTTCTTTTCAATTTTTCCACCTTGCGATCTTCACCTGTGATCGCTGCATCGCCGTGCAATACGATAGCGGAGGAATCGTCGATCTTCAATTTGGCCTTCCGGCGCAGGATCAGTTCCGATCCCGGCATCATGTGCATTTCCGATCCGTTGCGCAGTTTCATGGATGACCTGCGATCCATTTCGATCGATGCGCCTTCGGAGATCATCCATCGGGTGGGTGAGCTGTAGTAGATCGTACCACCGGTCGTATCCGGCCTGTCGATCCTTGTCGGTGTTCCTGCCCGATCGATGGTGAGCGCTACACGTTCATCCAGGAAAAGCGATCGCCCGTTCACTCCGCGGAGCGGTGGAAGTACGATACTATCACCACACCAGCGCACATCCTCATCGATCCGTACATCGTTGGTGCGGATCCGCACCGTGGCTTCGCCACTTTCGCTCATCGCGATCAGTTCGATGCTCAAACCATTCAGAAAGACCGATCGCATGTTCGGTGCTCCACCGTTGTACAACACCTTCTTGCCGGCACCCACCAACGTCATCATGTTGGCGGTGGAAGGATTCGTTCCCATTCCGATCCTGCGCTTCCCGTTCATCGTGAAGGCATGATCGCGCGATCCATAGAACACCATTTCACCGTCCTCGCGGCCATTATGGATCCGAGTACCCGGCACATAATGTTCGCCACCTTCCAGGATCCCATCGCCATTCCGATCGTACACCGGCAATTCCTGCTCGTGATTCCCCGTGAGCGGATTCATCACATCTTTCCCAACGATGTAGGGGATCGATGTTCCGCCGAACGGACAGCGTTGGAAAAGTGTGTCGCCGCGGCGGTTGATATCGTACATGCCGAAAGCAGGGAGCGGCCGCAGGTAATCGGCGTTCCCGCCGAAGATGCTCGCACCAACGTGATCATCATGCGCCACCTGCATCACCATGAAGAGTCCAGGCTCCATTGGATCGACACAACCTACCTGATCCTCCCAATGGAAACGATCGGTGGGACTTCCATTTCGGGACGACCCCAGGTGATTCTCGATCCACAACCATTGCTGATCCCGATCGGCAGGGATGAACGGCATCTTTATCCTGATCGCATCGCCGGTGGTCACGAAGTCACGAAGGATGAACATGCCGGTATCGCCTTTCCATGGATCGAGATCGCCATTGATCGGCCGCTTCGCCGCATCCAGCGTATTGATCGCATGCTGTGCATCTTCAGGCTGCCAGCCCAATCGCAAACGATCCCAGGCGGAACACGTGAGAAGCGAACTTCCCGATGCGCCCATCATGCTCCACCCACCTTGCAGATTGATGAAATGGCTGTTGAATTGGGCCGCGTTCCCGCCGCCGCTATGGAAGTTGTTGCCGCCAAGCAGCAGGTGATTGTATTCGTGTTTCAATATCTCGAACGGCAGCGCGTTCATTCCGCCGAATCGGCTTTGCGAATCGGCCTGGAAACCGAACAGCGGGCCCGGACTTCCGGCATCAACGCTGCCCTGGCCATGCGTAAGACCGCTGTTCCGAATGATCACCATCACATGATCGAAACTGTGCGGTGAATCGGGTCCGGCATTTTTCGGAAGACCAGGTTTTCCGCCGCGTTGCCACAGATCGAAGTCGGCCACAGAAAGGCCATGGCGTGTGCGAAAACCATCCAATTCGTTCGCTTCGGTCACCGCGATCTTCGAAAGGCCGTGAGCCTGGCGAACATTGTTGTGCTCGCTCTCTCGGATCGTGATCATGTGATCGATGTAATCTCCAAGTACCGTGTATTGCCCCAGCGAAATGTCATGGTAGTACCGCGAGACCATCGCCTTGGGCTGCGGCAATGGATGCGGATCGAAAACGTCATCCTTCCAAACGGGTAATTTCCCTTTCGGCCAGTGATCGGCACCGTTCGGCTGCGGATCGTTCGCCGGGTTCACATCATACTCGATCTCGGCGAAGATCAACAACACGCGGATCGTTCCATGCGGCGAGAGATGCCACCCATGCCGGCTCTCCTGCAACGGCTTCTCCTGAGAAAAGCAGAGAATGGAAACGAGAAGAAAGAGGATCGAAAAAGTGGATCGCATCGATCCGAAGTTAATGCGACGGGTTTGGGTCAGATGTCATTCCGGGCTTGACCCGGAAGCGCGAGAAGCCTTGGTAGCAGTCTTGTACAACGGCACCGTGCTGCACGGCTCGCCGAACATCAAACTCTTCACCACTGGCAGCAGCCTCGCGCTCAATTCAACATACGCGTTCAGCGGTACCGGCAGTTTGCTGCAACCCTTCACCACCACGCGCGAACCGCGGTAAGGCTCAACATCAAGCTCCTGCACGAAACGTGTGAACACCGCGCGCTCCAGTTGTTCCCGATCTCCCTGTGTAACGAACGCGGCATGCGGCTGAAGCGCCACAGCGATCAGCATGAAAGCCCACGTGGGAACGATCGCATCCGCAGAGCAACGGATCGAAACGAACTTGCTTGTGTATTGCGACCAATCATGTTGCTTCACGAAGGCGCGCAGATCATCCTCCTTCAATACCACCTCCTGCCACAACAACGGTTTCAGATCGAACACCATGCGCTCACCCGCTGGATAGATCTGCTCCAGATCAAGCGTGATGATCCCGCTCGCGGCTACCTTGTTGATGATCTGACCTTCGCTCATTGCCGATCACAAAGTTCGGCAACAAAGCGCGCACATCAGCACTTGTTCGTCCCGCGCGGCTCGAGATGAACATCGAGGAATTCCACGTTCTTGATGATACCCGCTTCGGAAAGAAGCCGCCTGGCCACGGACACCGCATCACCGCGTTCAGATGCCACGATATCATTCATGCGCAGCACCACGATATCCGCCGAAACGCAGCTGTATTCCAGCGTGTAGTTGCGTTCCTTCACCACCTGTGCGGAAAGTTTCGCCAGCATCGCATCGTCCAGACCCTCGATCTTCAACACCACCAACACATCGGAATTCGTGATCGCCGCCCGCGCATCGGGAGCGGATACAGCGAATAGAAGAGCAAATAAGGAAAGCACAAGGCAGCGCATGGCAGGATCCTTTTCATCAAAATTCATCCAATGGACCTGTCGGCAGAATGACGATCGGCAGGTTTTGGGCGAATTCCCGTCAGGTCGCGTCTGCGGCTGCAAGTCCCGGTCGCTCCGCTCCCTTCCGGGCTTTACGCCTCCGCCGCTTACGCAGATCGCGGTCGAATAATATGATCGGTTCTTCGATCGAAGCTATCAAATCACATGAATCCCAGCTCCAGCATCGCTGCCTCGCTCATCATGCTGCGATCCCAGGGCGGCTCAAACGTGATCTCCACCTTGGCACCGCTTACCCCTTCGATCCGCCTCACTTTCTCCTCCACTTCGTTGGGCAAACTCTCGGCCACCGGGCAGGCCGGCGAGGTCAACGTCATACTGATCTCCACGAACGCATCATCGGCCACGCGAACTTCGTAGATCAAGCCCAGCTCGTAGATGTCCACCGGGATCTCCGGATCGTAGATCGACTTCAGCACATCGATCACACGGTTCTCCAGATCTTTCTTCTCCTCTATCGTCATGGCTTTCCTTGCGTAGAGAACGCCAGCGCATAGCGTTTCATTTGGTCCAACATCGCGCTCAATCCATTTGCACGGTTCGGGCTCAAGTGCTCCCGTAACCCGATCCGATCGATGAAGGTGATCGGTGTGTTCAGGATCTCCTCTGGTTTCCGATCATTCAACACGCGGATCAATAACGAGATCAGGCCTTTGGTGATCATGGCATCGCTGTCGGCGGTGTAGTGCACGACAGGACCCACACCGAGCGGAGTCGAGGTGCTACTTTCTTTCAATTCAGCATCCAGCCAAACCCGGCTCTGGCATCCGCGCACGATGTTCTGTTCGGACTTCTTTTCCGGCGCGATCAGCGGCAGCTCTTTCCCCAGCTCGATCAGGTGCTCATAGCGATCCTGCCAGTCACTCATCATGGAGAACTCCTCCACGATCTCTTGTTGGGCTTGGGTGAGGGTAGCTTCAGGATACATCGATAAACTCATTCAGTCATCCTTGATCGGAATGCCGTTGTTGCTGAAAAAATTCTTTTCTCGGCTTCGGCTAGAGAAATACCATTATAAAAATCATCCACGAATGGATGAGGATGATCTTTATGCGGAACCACTATAGGTCGTATTCCTCCCGCTCTAGTTTGCACGGTAGTCGGAATACCTACCGTGCTTTCGTATTCCGGTATATTAGTACAAAGCCAGCCGAAATAGGTTTCTTCATAATCATCATCATGGTAATGGGCTGAATAATCTTCGAAGCTCTTTTGACTCAGAGAAACCCAAACACCATAATTCAAGGGTTCGCATGCACTCACGACTTCTTGATCAAGAACACATCGAATAAATCTGTCCATTGATCCATCGGTATTATTGATCACACAGAAATCTGAGCTTAACTGTGCTAGTTCCTCCTTATCCTGTTCGGAAAGCTCATAGTATTGAACCGGCGCATCCCAAGCAATAGAAGGCCATTGATCATGTTCGAGACCACAAATTGAACAGGTGTATTTGTTCGTGCCTTCCATTATTGTAACATCTTCACCGCTTTCCTCACCCCAGCCACCAACGCATCCACCTCCTCTATCGTATTGAAACACGCGAAACTCGCACGCGTTGTCCCCGTCACTGCAAATCGTCGCATCAGCGGCTGCGTACAGTGGTGCCCGGTGCGCACTGCGATCCCCTGTTGATCGAGCAACGTGCCAATATCATAGTGATGCGCACCTTCAACAACGAATGAGATCAGCGGACCTTTTTCTTTCGCTATGCCAATGATCCGCAGGCCATCGATCGACTGCAATTCATTCGTTGCCTTCTCCAACAATCGCAGCTCATGCGCGGCCATGGCCTCGATGCCCGTGGCATTCATCCAATCGATCGCAGCACCGAGTCC
>JAEZDL010000249.1 GCA_023418095.1 Bacteroidota bacterium | reverse complement strand
TGGATCGTGGTTTTCATCGTTCGGTGGCGTGGTCGAAAATAGGCGATCCGGATCACAGCTCGCCAAGATCTATGCCGATCGTAAAATGGAACTGGCTCTTCGCCATGTTCGGCAGGTAGGGCACATCATCAAGCCTCCAGCCGTAATCAAGCCCCATCGGTCCGAACATCGGGAGGTTCAAGCGCAGGCCGAAACCGGCCGATCGGTACAGTTTGAAGGGATCGTATTCGTTGAAGTTGCTGAACGTGTTACCGGCCTCAACGAATGCGAGCGTGAAGATGGTGGCCGAAGGGTTCAGTGAAACAGGGAAACGCAGTTCCGCGGTGTATTTCGTTACGATGAAGTTACCTGTTTGCGGTGCCAGCGAAAAATCATCATAACCGCGCAAGGCGACGATCTCGCGTCCATCCAGCTGGAAACCGGTGAGCGCGCTTCCGCCCATGTAGAACCGCTCGAACGGCGAGTTGCCCACATCGGCATTGTAGCGGCCAAGGAAGCCGAAACCTGCGCGTGTCATCAGCACCAGGTTGTGGCGGTTCTTCGGATTCGTGAGCGGCAGGAACCATTGCGTGGTGAATTTCCATTTGTGGAATTCCGCCAGGCGAAAACGTTCCTGCGAAGGCATGTCCACCCAATTCCGATCGGGTTGGAACAGCGACCAGGGCGGCGTTGCCTTCACCGAAAGGGAGATGTTCGATCCGCGGCGCGAGAAGAACGGTTCATCGATCGAGGAACGTGCGATCTGCCAGGTGTAGGAGAGCACATCGCTCGTACCATCGGTGAAGTCGAAGATCACCGCACCGCTGCTGTAGTTGTGCAGATCGTACCGCTGGAAGCCGATCGTCTGGCGAAGGATGAAGTAATCATCGGGCCACGTGAGCCTTTTTCCAAGTCCCACGGAAGCACCTGAGATCAACAGCGATTGACGAAGCGGGTTCAGTGTGCGCTCCCCGTTGTTGGTCACATACCGGCTTTCGCCGTTGGTCTGCACCGAATGGTAGGCCGAAAGACTGAGCGAAGTCGGTTTCTTTCCGCCGAGCCATGGTTCCACAAAACTGATGCTGTAGGATTGGAAGAAACGACCGTTGGTCTGTGCGCGCAGGTTCAATGTTTGTCCATCGCCGGAAGGTAGCGGTGTCCATTCCTTCGGCTTGAAGAAATTGCGCGTGGAGAAGTTCGTGAACGAAAGGCCCAATGAAAGCACGAGCCTTCCCGCGCCCCAGCCACCGCTCAATTCCAACCGATCGCTCGGTTTTTCTTCCACCGTGTACTCCAGATCCACCATTCCGGTGCGCGGATCCTGGATCGGGTTCACGCCGAGCGATTCGGGGTTGAAATAGCCGAGCGTTGCGAGTTCACGCTGCGTGCGGATCACATCGCTTCGATTGAATAGCTGGCCGGGTTTGGTGCGGATCTCGCGGCGGATCACATGTTCGTTGGTCTTCGTGTTTCCTTTGATGTACACGTTGCGGATCCGGTACTGCTTTCCTTCACGAATGCGGATGTCCAGATCGATGCTGTCGCCTTCCACAAGCAATTCCACCGGTTCCGGGTAGAAGGAGAGGTAACCATCATCCATGTAAAGCGAACTGATGTCGGCGCCGGAAGGATTCATGTACAGCCGGTTCTCCAGCAATTTCTTGTTGTAGACGTCGCCTTTTTTGATGTTGAGGATCGCCGCCAGCGTTTCGTCCGGGTGCTTTGTGTTCCCGGTGAAGGTGATGTTGCGGAAATGGAACTTCGATCCCTCCTCCACATCGATCTCCACGTTGATCTTCCGATCGGAGACGAAGTAGGTGGTATCCTTCAGGATCGCGGCGTTGCGGAAACCCTTCTCATTGTACAGATCGATCACCGCGCCCTTGTCCTTGCGGTATTCCTCCGCCAGGAATTTGCTGGTGCCGAAAACGTTCCACCAGCGCTTGCGGCGCGTTTTCTTCATCGCCTTGCGCAGCTTCTTGTCGCTGATCTCCTCGTTGCCGTTGAAGATCACATCTTTGATCCGCACCCGCGGACCTTTGTCCACTTTTACTTCCAGCCACACGCTGTTCTCCATCAGCGTATCGGGATGTTCCACGATCGTGGCGTTCGCCTTCAGAAAACCCTTGTCGCGGTAATAATTTCCGATCGCATAGCGCGTGTTCGCGAGAAGCGCTTCGTTCACCTGCTGGCCGCGCACCAAAGAGACCTCATCGCGCAGTTTATCGCCATCGCTCTTGCCCACACCTTCGAATTTGAATCGCGAAAGCCGCGGACGTTCAACAACGATGATGTGAAGGAAGATCGTGCGGCCTCGGATCTCCGCCGCATCGATCCGCACATCGCTGAAGAGCTTCTGGTCCCACAGGTTCTTGATCGCGTTGGTGATCTTGTCGCCGGGAACTTTGATCTTGTCGCCGACCTGAAGGCCGGTGAAGAGCTTCACCGCGTTCGGATCGGTTGAAAGCGTGCCGCTCACCGTGATCCCGCCGATCTCGTATTCCTGCGGAAAACCGGGATCGAGCATCGGTTCGCTCGTGACCTGGCCGATCGCGAATTGCGCGAAAAGCAGGATCAGGATCGGTAGGAGGAAGCGCGGCATCTATGCTTGGGTGACCTGTTCGCTGATGAGGCCGAAACGCCGTTCGCGGTTCTGGTAATCGTGGATCGCGGCGAAGAGATGTTCCTTCCGGAAATCGGGCCAGAACACCGGCGTGAACCAAAGCTCCGCGTAGGCGATCTGCCAGAGCAGGAAATTGCTGATCCGCTGCTCGCCGCTGGTGCGGATCAACAGTTCCGGATCGGGGATCCCGGCGGTGCTCAAGTTCGATCCGATCACCTGTTCATCGATGTGTTGCGGATCGATCTCGCCCGAAGCCGCCTTCGCGGCCACCTTGCGTACCATCTGTGTGATCTCCCATCGGGCGCTGTAACTGAGGGCCAACGTGAGCGTGATCCGTGTATTGCTTTTCGTGCGTTCGATCGCCTGGAATAGCGTGTTGCGGCATTCCGCCGGCAGGCTTTCCAGATCGCCGATCGCATGCAGTTTCACGCCTTTCTCCATCAGCTCATCGATCTCGTCGATCACCGTTTTCACCAGCAGGTCCATCAAGGCGTTCACTTCATCCTGCGGACGGTTCCAATTCTCCGTGCTGAAGGCGTAGAGCGTAAGGAACTTCACACCGATCTCGGTGGCGCCGGTGAGCGCTTCGCGCACCGATCGCACGCCGTTGGCATGGCCCACCACACGGTGCTCGCCGTGCTTCTTTGCCCAGCGGCCGTTGCCATCCATTATGATGGCCACATGCGCCGGAACGCGGGCCGGATCGATCGCTTCGCGCAGCCCTTCGGTTCTCTCCATTTCGTACAAAGGATCGCAAAGATCGCCATTTCCGGCGGATCAGTTCTTTCTTTTCATCCAATTGTACTGCTCGTCACAATCGGAGAAGCGGCTGATGATATAAGTGATCGAAAGGCCGGAATACACGTACCAATCGCGCGTATTGGGGTCGCCGCGCTGCCGATCGGTATTGCTGTAGAATGGTGAGTTCAGTCCGCTGCGATCGGCGAGGATCGCGGAAAGCGGCCCGTTCTCGAAGGCGAGCAGATCATTGTCCACATACGTTCCACTCACATCGTCGATATGATCGGTGTACGTGCGTCGCATTCCCCATTCAAGCTGGAAATCCACGCGGCCCGCGTTGAATTTCAGTCCGGCGCCGAACGGTATCGCGAGATTGTCCAGCGCATAATATTCATCGTTCGGCCGCGCTGTGGTCCCCTGTCCTTCAGTGCCGAGCGGTTGCAGCGCGTACCATTGATCGTTGTAATACGCCTGCGGATTCGCCCGGAAATAGGCGAGGCCACCAAAAACGAACGGCGTCCATTTCGTTCCGCCTTTCTTCCGCGATCGGTAATTCAGGAAGTTGATCTCGAAAAGCAGCGAACCTTCGATCAGCGGACTGCGGAAATGCAGGTTGCGCAGCCATTGCGTAGTGTCCTTCGAATCGTGATCGTAGGCTTCCAGCGCACCATAGATGCCCTGGAAACGGAGCGCGAGCCGCTCGGTGAGGTTGTGCCGAAAAACGATCCCGCCGGCCAGCCCGGTATGCTTTGGAAAGTGCCGCAGCGGATTGATGTCGCCGATGTAGTAGCTGCCACCGACAGTAAAGCCGATCTCGTTCACCTGCGCACGCGCCACACCGCCGAGCGAGAGCGCGAAAAGCACAAGGGCGAGGGGGCGTAACATCGGCTGGAAGAACGCACGCCATCGGTGGAATGGTATGCGCCGGCGAAGGTAATGGATCGGGGATAGGTGGGTTTGCGGTGCCGTTGCCACTCAGGAATACGGTTATCTTGTGCGGTGAAGCGCAGGGTCCCGAAGACGGAGACCCTGCGGAGGTTTAAGTCCGCGGAGGTTTAGAGTCCTCAAGTCAAACCTCTCCAGGGTCTCCTGAGGAACGAAGGGACCCTGCGTTGCCGGATGCTAACTTCATTCCATGTCCACCCGAAAGCTTCGGACCAAGGAAGGAGCTGTGTACTTCGCGACATTCACCTGCCACCGCTGGCTTCCATTGATCGAGTTGGCAGATGCTTATGATCTG
>JAEZDL010000223.1 GCA_023418095.1 Bacteroidota bacterium | reverse complement strand
CTGCAATACAGGAACAGTGCCAACAACTACGACGACTCACTCCTCGTCCCGTCCGACGAAGCGCTGACGACGGAAGACATCGAGTACTCCACCCGAGAGACGCCGTGGCCGACGCTGCGGAGCATGCGGGACGTCGATGCCGAGAGCACGCTGTACCAGATCCCTGCCAGGAAGGTGCCCCGATGAACGGTCCGAAGGCTCGCCGCAGCCAGCTACTGAGCACATACGGTGTCGGCGGACTGTTCCCCGCAGAATCGACCAGCTTCATGATCGCCGGCCTACATGAGTGGAATGTCGACAAAGCAGAACACATCTCCGAACCGCGACTGGCCAGGGCCCTCGGCGTTACCGAACTCAAGGCACCGCCCGCCGGCGGCAAGCGCGATGTCCCTGTCATCCGCTACCCGTACACCCAGGTGTGTCCGAAATGTCGGCGCATCGGTTCACTCGGCGAACTGTCCAAGGACAAGAACGAGGCCAAATGCAAGGACGACAACGTCGACCTGAGCCCTTTCAGACTCGTCGGAGCTTGCCGAAACGGCCACGTCGACGAGTTTCCCGTCTACTGGTGGCTGCACACTGGGCAACAAGCCAAGATTCAGGGCGACAAGCACGAGATGAAGCTCAACGTGCTCGGACGGACTTCATCGCTTGGTGACCTGGTCTTGGAGTGCACGTGTGGCGTCGACAAACGCAGCCTTGACGGGGCGATCGGCTCCGGATCACTTGTCGATTTCGGCAAGTGCAGGGGACTGCGACCGTGGCTCGGGCTCGACACGACGGAGGAATGCAACGAGTATCCACGCGCCGTCCAGCGTGGTGCCTCGAACGTTTGGTTCCCTGCTGTGCGGTCCTCGATTTCCATACCGCCGTACTCGGAAGCACTCGCGAAGTTCGTGGACAAGCATTGGGAAATGGTCAAGGATCCTGCCGCCGTGATCCCGCCGGTGCTGGCGGGATTATCCGCGATGTCCAAGGGACGGTTCAGCGTCGATCAGATAACTCGCGAGATCGAACGGCGTCGCGGTGAGGACGAACACGATGAGGAAGTCTCGGAGGCCCAGCTTCGCGCCGACGAATACAAGGCACTGGTCGAAGGGCGTGAAGAGGAAAGCCTCGACCAGGACTTTGTCTGTCTCCGACGCGATGTCCCCGATGGTTTCGAGTCCCTGATCACTGACGTACGGAAGGTGACGAGGCTTCGAGAAGTACGTGCGCTGCAAGGGTTTACGCGGCTCGATGGAGCTCCGGACCCGTCAGGACCGGCCCAGAAGCTGTGTGCGCTCGCGCCGACGCATCTGCATTGGTTGCCGGCCATCGAGGTGATCGGTGAGGGCGTGTTCCTCGCATTTGATAGTGATGCGTTTGGCGAGTGGGCAGCAAGCGACTTCGCACTGAAGCGCTTGGCCATCCTGCAGAAGGCGGCCGACCGCTCTGCCGCAGAATATGGTCGCCCGTCTGCCCCGGTCGACATCGTCAAGGTTGCGATACACACGTTGTCACACATCATCATCGATCAGCTGTCTCTTGACGCCGGGTATCCGGCTGCCGCGCTGCGGGAACGATTGTTCGCGGATGACAAGGTGGCGGGGCTGCTTGTCTACACGGCCAGCTCGGATTCCGCAGGAAGCCTCGGTGGGGTTGCCTCCATGGCGGAGACAGAGCACCTCGGTGCGGCACTCCGGGAGGGCTTGCAGCGTCTCTCCTGGTGCTCATCCGACCCCGTGTGCATCGAATCGGCGGGGTCCGGCACCGACGGGCTCAACCTCGCCGCATGTCATGCCTGCGTCCTCGCGCCGGAGACATCCTGCGAGATGAACAACTCGTTATTGGACCGGGCGCTGCTGTTCGGCACCCACGATGACGGTTGTGAGGATGCCGGTTTGTTCAGCGAACTCGTGGAAAAAGCACGCTGATCCTGTCCGCTACGGCGGCACGTGTGGTCGTCAGAGTTGGGAGATCGATTATGAGTGAACTGACGCCTGAATTATTGGACGAAATCAAGCGTCATCTGGCCGCGAGCCCCATGCGCCATGGCGAGATATTTCGCCACATGAACGCCATGACTGTCGAGGAGATGGCGTCACAGTGGGGAAAAAGTCTGTCGCACATCAAGAATTTCAAGCGAAGTCTCGATCTCCTGCTGAATGGGCAGATACCGGAGCGGGACCAGATGACCATGGCAATGACGAACTCTTTTGTGTACCGGGAACTGAAGAACTTTGATCTCACGCCGGAGCTGAGACGTTATGTGGATTCTCGACTGCGGGCGCTCAAAGCAATCAACGCGGAGGTCGATGTCAACGACCCTTTGCGGCGGCGGGTCCTGAAATGCACTCCGGCACGACGAGGGTTGGTCACCGTTCGAGGTGCGGCGAGCCAGTCAGACACCTGCGCAACGTGCAGTGTGGTGCGTCCCTGCTTCTGCGATTGAGTATCGAGAGGCAGTGCATGTGCTTGCTTCGCACAAGGGATTGACTGGTGCAATAGGGGACAGAGAGTGTTGAGTCGGCTCAGTCCGCGCGTCGGCAATTCTCGACCTCGTGGGCCCATTTGCGGCCCGTCGGTTGTCGATCTTGACCGTCGTGTCAAAGCCGGAACCGAGTCCGAGGCTGTGGGCGCACTCCTCCCAACTCTCCAGGCCACCCACCTACGCGAAGGATTAACCGATTATCTGGCAACGATATTCGCGCTGACCGATCTATGAGACGATCGAAGGCGAGGTGCTCGACGCGGCCTAGGTCGGCGGTTGAGTGGCTGTGGTGTTCGATCAAGACGCGCCGGTGGACGGGTGGACGCTGTACTCGCGCGATATCGACGAGATTGTCGAGGCATTGAAATTGAACGGAGTGGTGTAGGTGGCGAATCTGGTCATCGCGT
>JAEZDL010000189.1 GCA_023418095.1 Bacteroidota bacterium | reverse complement strand
GTCAAGTGAGCCGCCTGAAGTTGTACCATTCCATCACGTAACCGAACGATCCCACGAAAGGCACCGAACTGGGATGTTCCACCACCACCTGCGTTTCGATGTTGCGCACGCCTTTCTGTTCGAACCATTCGTGCAGCAACGTGGTCATCCTGCGGGCCACTCCCGAAAGCCGGTGCTGATGGTCCACGTAAAGGTGCGTCCAATGGCCGATCCGTTCACCACCGAGGTATTCCGGCGCCAGTTTCATCGATCCGCAGGTGAAGCCGATCACCACGCCATCGGCCTCTGCGATCACCATCCTGCTGAACCGTTCCAGGCCTGTACGAAATCCATCCAGCCAGAGGCGGGCCCCGTTGGGCGCGAGTTTCAGCAGCATGCCATGCCGGTGCATCACTTCATGCAGATCTTCGAACATGGGGATCAATTGCTCCAGCCGCGGATCGGCGGGATCGGTGATGTAGGAGATCCGTGGCTCGCCGCTCATCCCTCGAAGAGTTCAACGATCGCCTTCACAGTGGTGGCTCCTTTCTTTTCCAGTGCCTTCTCCAGATCGACCTGCTTTCCGCTGGCGGATTCGAGATCACCGATCAGGTCCACGAAGCTCAACGAATCGAGCACACCCGAACGCACCAGGTCGAGATCGGCCGTTACTTCGCTTTCCTGCATGCCCAACCGGATCAACCGATCCCTTATCCGATCGATGATCAAGGCGTGAACGCCAGCTTTCTCCTTCATGCCACCACGTGTTCCCCGCAAAAATGCAAAACATCGCCGATGCGATCACTCCATATGCCCAAGCCTTTCAAGAAGGGCCCGGCGATCGAGCTTGCCACTGGTGGAATACGTGAACCCCGCCACGGGAACGATCCGCTCGGGCACCATGTAATGCGGCAGCCGCGCGCGAAGCAGATCGAAGAGCGGAGCCGGATCCATATCGTGATCGATGAATGTGACCAATCTTCTCGATCCGTTGATCTCCGCGGGAAGCGTGATCGACCTCGCCGGGGCGATCGCCGGCGCAAGCACATGATCCACTTCGGCCGGTTCGATCCTGTGGCCCATCATTTTCACCTGATCGTCCTTCCGGCCAATGAGATCGATCGTTCCATCGGCATCGATGTTCACCAGATCGCCGGTGCGGTACAACTGAATTCCGTCGTATTCGATGAATGCTTTGGCGGTGGAGACCGGATCGTTCAAATATCCTTCATTCACCTGTGGACCACCGATCAGCAATTCTCCTTCGCCTTGCGATCGAATGCTTCCATCGTGATCCACATACGCGACGTGACCCGGGAAGATCCTGCCGATCGGGATGCGTGCTCGCTGCAGATGATCCGGTGTTACTTCCTGTGCAGTAACGGCGATCGTTGTTTCCGTAGGGCCATAGAGATCGAAGATCCTCGCGTTCGGTGCAGCCATCCGGAACTCGTTCGCTGTTCCGGGAGAAAGCGCTTCGCCGCAGAAGAACGCCAGCCGCAGATCCGGAAGCGAATCAGCTTTCAGTGCGCGCACTCGGCGCAACAACTCCACCTGTGATGGCACCGAGAACCAAACGGTGATCTTCTCATCGCGCGCAAAGCCGGCCGATCGCAAAGCACCTTCTTCATCCGGAACGCAGAGCATTCCGCCGGATGCCCAACAGATGAACAGATCATGCACGCTCAGATCGAACGTGAGCGCGAAGAACTGCGTGAACCGGTCATCGGGAGTGAATCGATAGGTACCCAGTTGATGCTGCAGATATGCCGCGACCTGCGTACGTCCGACCGGAACACCTTTCGGGCCGCCGGTGCTCCCGGAGGTGAACATCACATACGCTTCGCCGCCACTTGTAAGTACGGTAGAAGAATGATCGCTGCCCGGATCGGAACACCAGCGCACATCATCGATCGGCCCCAAGCGCGATCGGTCCATTTCCTCACAGATCCCCGCGGTTACGCCTGCGGCGCATAGCATCATGGCACATCGTTCGATCGGATGATCGGGATGGATCGGAACATAGGACCTGCCCGATCGCAATATCCCCAGGATCGCTGCATAAATGTTGAAGGTCTTTCGCGCGAAGACCGCGATCCGCTTTGCTCCGGCCTGCTCACGTTCGATCCAGGATGCATAAGCGCAGGCCCGATCATGCAACTCACCGTATGTCCAGACTTCCGCTCCGATCCGCAATGCAGGCCGGACGGGCCATTGCTGCACCGCCTGCTCAAATAGATGGTATGGATCGAACGGGTGCATTCATCTATGGTTCGATGAAGATCCCTTCATGCGCCAGGATCGCATCGGCGAAATATTTCTGTGCCCAATTCGGATAGGCGAATTTCTCATACCTGCCCCACAACGGGAAGGAGCCTGTGATCGCCCCCCGCCCCCCTATCGGACCTTCATCGGATGTGCGTTGTATCGCGACCGTTCTCGAGACCATCTTTTGCGCAGCTTCCGCATAGCGATCATCTCCAGTGATCTTTTTCAAACGGCTCCAGACAATGGCCAGCTGCGCATTTCCCGTGGTGATCTCATGTTCACTCCCATTCCAATCCCGGTCGTACCTGCCGTGGAGCGCGCCATTGCGCATGAAGATCTCCAGCAAACGGTCCGCGGCATTCCTGGCGGCGGCGAAATATCGCTGATCCTGTGTGAACGTGTATGATCCCAGCAGACCATCCAGCGTGTACGCGATCGTATGCGTGATCGGCCTGTCGTTATGCCTGATCGTATTATCCGCATTCCGGAACCAACCATTGGGCTGCTGTTGCGTAAGCACATGCTCCAGGTTCTTCAATGCGGCGGATCGATGAGCATCCTTCCCCGTAACGCGATGAAGATGCAGCAAGGGTGCGCTCACGTAGGTATCGTACACGCGTGCCTGTTGCAGGAAATTGTGCTGTTGCCACGATCCGTTCCCTTCCTGTACCGAAACTATCCAGTCCGCAGCGCGCATAGCCGGATCGAGGTATCTCCTCTCTGCGGTGGAATCATGCAATGCGATCATTCCACGGATCACCTGTGCTGTGTTGAATACGATCGATGGCCTGTTCTGGTTCACTCTTCCACCCTGCCATCCGCCATCCGCACGTTGGATCGAAAGCAACCAGTCGCCGGCACGGATCGCCCGTTCGATCAACTCCGGCCTTTTCAGGTGACGCGCCATTCCGATCAACGTGGGAATGATGTAACCAGTGGTCTCCGGATAGGAGGCGCCCCAACCGTGGATGAGGTGATAACTTCCCAACCCGTGATCGCCGCCATGATCCTGTGCGCGGCAGAAGTGATCGGCGATGGCGTTGAGCGCCTCCACGGAATTGAACGACCGATCCGGCCGGATCCCTTTTCGCTGGGCGTTCACCACGCGCCACACTTCGGATGAAAGCCTGGCCTTCGTGAAATATCGGGCGTACTGCAGAAGGGATCGGATCACGCCCGGCAGCTTGAGATGAGTTCATTGCAGATCCGTTGGGCAGCACGACCGTCACCGAACAACTGCTGCGATCCCGACGGATCCTTTCCGATCAACTTCGCGGCCGCTTCAACGATCTTTTGCGGATCGGCACCGGCGGTTATCGCCATGCCGGCCTCCACGATCTCCGTCCACTCGGTCTCTTCCCGCAGGATCACGCAGGGTACACCGAAGAAATACGCTTCCTTCTGTACGCCGCCGGAATCGGTGAGCACGAGCCTGGCATTCCTTTGCAAAGCGATCATGTCCAGAAAGCCGACGGGGGGGATCAGGCGGATCTTCTCCAGCAACGCTGAGGCAACTGAGCCTTTCAAGCGTCCCTTCGTTCGTGGATGCAGCGGAAGAACGATCTCCATCCCGTATTCCACTGCGACGGTGCCGAGCGCCTCGAAGATCGCAGCGAGCCTCCGTGGATCATCGGTATTCGCCGCACGATGGATCGTTGCAAGCATGAGATCACGGCCTTTCAACCCAAGTTCATCGATCATGGTGCTCTTCTTTTCAGCCTGCCGGGCGAAATGGAGCGCGTTATCGAGCATCACATCGCCGCTCAAGACCACCCCTGGCCGATCGATGGTGACCTTCCCGATCACCATTTGATCGATCCCTTCGCGCTGCAGGTTCTTCACCGCCGTGGCGGTGGGACAGAACAGCCAGGTGCTGCAGTGATCGGTAAGGATCCTGTTGATCTCTTCAGGCATCCCTTTGTTGAACGATCGCAATCCCGCCTCGATATGGGCCACGGGCACATGCATCTTCGCTGCTGCGATCGATCCGGCCAGCGTGCTGTTCGTATCACCATACACCACCACCACATCCGGCCGCACTTCGGTGATCGCCTTTTCAATGCCTTCCAGCATCTGCGCGGTCTGTACGGCATGTGGCGCCGATCCCACGTTCAGTTGAATGGCGGGACCTGGCAGGCCGAGCTCGGTGAAGAAGTCGCCGGACATTCCCGCATCGTAATGCTGGCCGGTGTGAAGCACGATCTCTTCGAGATGGTCCTTGGATCCTTCACCGATCGCACGGTGCAGTGCCGCCGCCTTTATGATCTGCGGACGTGCACCAATGATCGTAAGTAACCGGATCGGTCTGTACATCAAAGCATGCCGTTGTCGGCGAAGCTATAGTAGCCCGATGATGTGAGGATGAGATGATCGTGCACGCCGATATCGAGGAGCCTGCCACCTTCGGTAAGTTTCCGCGTAAGCTTGATGTCCTCCTCGCTCGGGCGAAGTTGCCCGCTGGGATGATTGTGACACAGGATCACTGACGAAGCCCGTTTATCAAGCGCGGCCTTGAAGATCATTTTTGGATCGGCCACGGTGCCGTGCATGCCACCCTGGCTGATCCGGCAACGCTCCAGAAGGCGATTGCCACGATCGAGCAGGAGCAGCCAGAATTCCTCGTGCGAAAGGTCTGAGAGCATCGGGCGGATCTGTTCGTAGGCCGAAGCACTTGAGGTTATGGACGCCCGTTCGGCCGGTTCGGCCGATCGGCGCCGGCGGCCAAGTTCCAGCGCGGCCACGATGCTGATCGCCTTCGCTTCACCCACGCCATTGAATTTCATCAGATCTTCCACGCCCAGCCTGCTCAAGCGGAAAAGATCGTTCGATACGCTCACCATGATACGCTTGGCCAGATCAAGAGCGCTTTCCTTCGTACTTCCCGATCGGATCAGAATGGTGATCAATTCGGCATCGGAAAGTGCGATCGCGCCGCGCGACATCAGCTTCTCGCGTGGCTGATCGTCCTGCGCCCAATCGCGTATGCTCAGTCTTTCGATCTTTTCCTCCTGTCGATCCATCGGTACTGAAAAAGGAACAGGTCCCCGGATGGAGGACCTGTACAAATTAGCAGCCGAAGTGGGGATCACTTCAAGCCGTTGACGTAGCGCTTGAGGGACGATTTCAGGTTCGATGCCTTGTTGCGGTGGATCACATTGGTCTTCGCCAGCTTGTCCAGCATGGAGGTCACTTCAGGAACGAGCTTTTCAGCCTCCTTCTTATCGGTGGTGGCGCGCAGCTTGCGAACTGCATTCCGCGTGGTCTTGTGCTGGTAACGGTTGCGCTCGTTGCGGGCTTCCGTCTGGCGTACGCGCTTGAGGGCTGACTTGTGATTGGCCATGTCTTCCTGTTCCTTTTTCCCGAAAAGGGATCGCAAATATAGGAGTCTTTTCCGATCGGGCCTTCAATAGAACAAAAAAGGCCGGTCACCCGGCCTTCCGTTCATTCAAAGATCGATCAATATGCGTTGGGATCCTTGCCGAGCATGTTGGTCACCGTTTTCACCACGATCTTCAGATCCAGCCAGAACGACCAGTTCTCGAGGTACCATACATCCAGTTCCACGCGGCGCTCCATCAATTCAGGGGTGCGCGTCTCGCCACGGAACCCGTTCACCTGGGCCCAGCCGGTAATACCTGGGCGTACGAAATGGCGCACCATGTACTTGTCGATGATGTCGCGGTACTGATCGTTGAGGCGAAGCGGATGCGGACGCGGACCCACGATGCTCATGTGACCGAACAATACATTGATGAACTGCGGAAGCTCATCCAGGTTGCTCTTCCGCAGGAAGCGGCCGATCGGCGTAACGCGCGGATCGTTCTTGGTGGCCTGTTTGGAATCGGCTTCATCGTTCATGCGCATGCTGCGGAATTTCCAGCAGGCGAATTCCTTGTTGTCGCGGCCGAGACGCATCTGCTTGAAGAACACCGGTCCTTTGCTTGAAAGCTTCACCAGGAGCGCGAGGATCGGGAAGAGCCATGTGAAGATGAAGAGGATCACACCAAGCGAGAACACGATGTCGAAGGCGCGCTTCACCTGGCGGTTCTCGGGAAGATCCAGCGGTTCGCGGCGCAATTTGCTCACCGGTACGGCGCCATGGAACTCCAGATCGGAGGTCTTCACCACCGGTATGAAGCTTTCGGCGCTTGGGATCACGCGGAAACGGATCGTGTTGCGCTCACAGAATTCCATCAATTCGGTGATCTCAGCGCGGCGTGTGCCGGGAAGTGCGCAATAAACGATATCGATACGGTTCTGGATGGCATACGCCTTGGCGGCCTCCACATCGCCGATCTGCCTTTTACCGAGCGGCCCAGCGAGCGGCTGATCGTTGAAGATGCCACAGAAACGGTAGCCGCGCACGGTCTGGTCCTCGCAATACTGAAAGATCTCCTCGGCCGCAGGACCGTCGCCAACGATGATGAGATCCTTCACCGTGGTGAGGGTCTCCAGGGCGAGAACCTTTGTCAATCCTGTTTGCACGTGCTGTAGCGAGAACCTGCCGTTCCGAAGCAAGGTAGACAATTCGCTTGCGAGTTCCGCGCCCACCGCCACTCTTCCATCAACCTGACTTGTAGTAGAGATCGTCTTGTCCATGTGCTGTCGTTATCAGTGCCCCGGGTTCAAAAGTATGTATATGGACAAAGCTTTGTCAAATTCGTCGTCGAAAAATACTTATTCGTCGAAGAAAATGAATGGATCGAGGTTAGGACGCACATCCTTAACTTTTGATATTCAATCATTTATGCAAGGTCCAACTGATCTCGACGGATCAAGACCGTTGGATCGGTCTGGTAAGGAGCGCTTTCGAGAACAATGCCAGAAAGATGGTGTTGGTCACCAGATAACGCTTCCACAGCCGCCCCGGCTCAAGCCACAGGCGATACAGCCATTCTAACGAAAGATCGCGCATCCACTTTGGTGCACGAGTATCCACACCTGCGTATAGAAGAAATGCCCCACCCAATCCCAGCATCACACCATTCACTTTCCCCTTCATGGCGGCCATCCACTTTTCCTGCTTCGGACAGCCCAGCGATACCATAATGATGGAAGCCCCGGATCTTTCGATCATGGCCGCATCTGTCCGAAGATCCATTCTCTCCAATGGTGCGAATGGTGGTGAATGCGTACCTGCGATCCGCAATCGCGGAAATTCCTTCGCAGCGCGATCGGTGATCATATCCAACACCTGTTGCTTGCCTCCGTAGAGGAAGATGGAAAGACCTTCCGCTTCAGCCTTGCGGAAGAGTGCGGGCAGCAGATCGTTGCCGGCGACCCTCTCCTGCGGGATCCCATGGAAGAATTGAAGCGCCTTCAGCACCGGCATCCCATCGGCGGTGGCCAGATCGGCGCTGTCCACAACCTCGGCGAAGGCCGGATCGCGGCATTCCACCGTCATGTGCGCGTTCACACAACATACATAGGCCGATGTTCGCGATCGGGCGAGCACGGCGATCGCTTCAACATGCCGGTCGAAACCACCCACGCTGATCGAAGTGGTGAGCACTTTCCGTTTTGGCAGGATCGGATCGCTCATGCGGCCGCCACGGTGATCTTCTGCCGCACATCGCGCAGCACCGGTGCCACGATCTTCTCACTTCCGCCGTCGTACCAGCGCACCATTTCCTTCACGCCTTCCTCCATGCTGTACGGCGCTTCGCCGAAGGCATCGATCGTACGGTCCATCGGGGTGATGTAATCACTGGTCATGCTGCGGAAGCGGCCGCTGGTGATCGGAAATGGAATACCTAGCAATTTCAACAGATCGCCACCAAGGGCAATGGTGCGGATAAACGCTGTGGGTATATAGCGCACGGGTTTCCCGGTCAATTCGCGGGAAACCACTTCCACCCATGTCTTCAGATCGAACGGCCGGTCGCCGACATAGAACACCTTCTGATCCACCTTTTCACGCGGCGAACCCAACATCCGGTCGATCTGCCACACCACGTTGCCCACGTAGCCGTAGGATCGGATCACCTTCCCTTTTCCCGGGTGGAAGTACAGACCCTTGCGCATCACCTTGAACATCACATCGCGGTAGCGCAGTGACCATGGCCCCCAGATGGTGGTGGGCCTTATGATGGTCCATGCGCACTTCAAACCCGCGCCACGTGTGATCTGCTCGGTGAGCCGCTTGGATTCACCATAGATCGTGAACGGCTTATGGTCCTGGTCGTGCCGGGGTTGATAACCCGCTTCGCAAACGAACTGCGTGCTGGTCACGATGATGTGCCGTATCGCAGGGAATTCCTTCACCACCCGCAATAGCAGCCGCGTGCCTTCGTGGTTCTGCCGGTAGGCATCCACATCCACTTTCTCATCGGTATCGGTGCGGGCGGCGAGATGTACGACATGGGTCGGTCCGAATTCCTTGAACGCTTCCATCAACGCCGGCCTGTCCATGATATCCACTTCCTTCCAATACCCTTTTTGTGATGGATCGAGCGGGGGGTTCCAATCCAGGTTGATCAGCGGAATGCCTTTCTTGATGTAGAAGGCCATCAGGTTGGTACCGATGAAGCCCGATCCGCCGGTGACTAATAAACGCATGCTCACTTCTCTTGATCGAAAACTGCGGAAAGTTCACGTTCCATGGAACGATGGAAACCTTCCAACGTGAAATTCTCCTCAAAGATGCGTCTTCCGGCCGCGCCCATGCGCATTCGCATTTCCGGATCGAGTGCAAGCCGCTCCAGCCGGTCGGCAACGGCGACCGCATCCTTCACCGCTACGAGCCAACCGTTCACGCCATCCTGCACCACGGAAGGAATACCGCGCCAATAGGTGCTTACCACGGGCTTCGCGAATTGCATCGCTTCCACAAGCACGAGCCCGAAACTCTCCGCTTCGAAGTAAGAAGGGAAACAGAAGATGTCGCAACCCGCGAAATACCCGAATTTCTCCGCATCGCGCTTCACACCAAGGAAGTCGATCCGATCGGTGAGATGTGCTTCACCGATCGACCGCCTGCATTCCTGCTCGAATTCGCGATCGCCCCATTTCCCCATCAACTGCAGTTTCGCATCGATGCCACGATCGATAAGGATATGGAACGCATCGATCAGCACTTTCACCCCCTTGCTTGGGATGAGCACGCCGGTGAAGAGAATGGTGACCGGCCCACCAGGTGCGGCCGATCGCTCCCGGACCGTACCACGCATGTCCTCGAGCCCATTGGGGATCACCACGCTCCTTCGGGCTTTCAGCGCCGATCCATCATCGGGATTCTGGGCTGCCGTTCGGATCGCGAGAGAAGGTCTGCGATACGCAAGCCTGAAGAGAGGCCGAAGGATATGTGGCAACCGATCCTCGAACGTGGATACACCGCCCGCATGGAAATGGAAGATCACATGCCGGAACGCCCAACGCGTGCAACAGAGCAGAACGATATCACGCAATACCGGTACTTTGTTAGGGCCGCTGGGCGGATAGTAGATCGCCGGCGTCCGGTACCGGAAGCGCGCGATCCATATCTTGAGAACGGTGCTGAACAGGATGAGCACCTTTCGGAACGCGAATCGGCCCACACTTTCCATATCCTCCGAGAACGCGAGCCGCACATGGAAAAGCCTGATCCGGGCATATCTGCCTTCGAGCAACTTCCCGATCATCACGGCCTGGCCACCGAACGGCGGCGGCGTTTGCCCCACGACTAGGATCCTGTAAGGTTCTGGCACGTCGCGAAAGTATCCCGGCGGTTCCGAGGGAAAGTGGGATGACCAGGCGATCGATCAACGATCTCGGGTGGACCGGGACCGATCGGCTTCCACATTCATCGAAGGAACAGGCTCTTCCGGGAGGTTCCAGGCCGGGATCCATCGAAATGCCGCGCCAAGGCTTGAAACCCGCGCTTGAAAGAACGGGTACAACGTGTTCCAATGCAAGCGAAAATGAACACACTGGTACGCATAGCCATCGCGATCGCCTTCCTGGTGAGCGCGCTCACCACAAGCGCGGCCACCTATTACATCTCACCCACCGGTGATGACGGCAACAGCGGCACCTCGCAGGCGCAACCCTGGCGTACGATCGCCCGGGTGATGCAACACATCTACCAGATACAGCCCGGTGATCAGATCCTGTTCGAACGAGGTGGGACCTATCCGGGTAAATTGGAGATCAACGTTTCGGGATCGAGCGCTTCCCCGATCGTAGTGGGCGCTTACGGTACCGGCGATCTTCCTGTGATCTCAGGCGGCGAACGCGTCACCAACTGGGTGCCCCACGAAGGCAACATCTGGCGCGCGCCCTTCAGCACTGCGCCCAAATATGTGTTCGTGAACAACACGCCGATGAAGCTTGCGCGCTATCCGAACCAGGGTTGGTTGCGCAATGTTTCCGGAAGCACCACACAGATCAACTCACCATCACTGGGCCAGGCCAACGGACATTGGACAGGTGGCGCCGTGATCGTACGCACCACCAACTGGAGCTATGACCGGAGCATGATCACCTCATCGAGCAACGGGCAGATCAACTTCGAGCCGGTGCATGTGGACCTGGCGAATGATGATTGGGGATTCTTCCTGGAAGGAAAACTCTCCGAACTGGACATGGCCGGCGAGTGGTGCCACGATGCCGCCACCGGCCAGCTTTACCTGTGGATGCCCGACGGTTCCGATCCGAACGGCCATATGATCCATGCATCGATCCACGACAAGGGCGTAGTAGCCGCCTGGCAGCGCACGCACATAAGGATCCAGGACCTGAAACTGCAGGGCCAGACGAGCCGCGCGATCAGCATTGAAGGCGCCAATAATGTGATAGTGACGAATTGTACGATCCAACATGCCTTCAATGGCGTTGTGAGTTCCGGCGACAACAACCAGTTCACCAACAACACGATCCACCACACGTTCGGATCGGGAATGAACATCTATGATTCGAACGCGCTGATCGAGAACAATGTGTTCACCGATATAGCGATCGAACCGGGCATGGGTGAGAACATGTGGGGCTATTGGGGATTGAACGCCACCGGCCAGGGAACGACCGTTCGCGGCAACCGCCTCACGAACATCGGTTACATCGGCATGGACCTGAAGGGGAACACGCTGGTTGAAAAGAACGTGGTGCTCAACGCCACATCGATCCTGAACGATGGTGCCGGCATCAGCTTCGACAATGCCGATGGCATGGTGATCCGCGACAACATCGTACTTGACATGACGGGCGATCTGGAAAGCGTGGCCACCAGTCATATCTCCTATTACCCGATCTGCTTCGGGATCTATTTCGGCAACACATCCATCAAGAACACCACCGTACAGCGCAACACAGTGGCGCGTTGCAATGGAGCTGGCATCCACGTGGACCATACCATGGTATCCAGCGGCAACCAGGTGAAGGACAACGTGCTCTTCGACAACAATGTGCAGATGAGCCTCTCGGATTTCTCCAACTACAACGGGCCGGGCGCCACACAACCCTACCATGTGCCTGCCTACAATGGTGTTTATAGCGGCAACGTGCTGTACAGCGTGCGGCCATCGCAATTGTGCCTGCGCCAGTTCCATGTGTATTCGCCCAACCCGGTGGATTTCGGCTCGTTCAGCAACAACAAATACTTCAATCCCTACAACGAGCTCAGCCTCATGATCATGAACTCGCAGGGGGGCACAACGAAATACTATACGCTCGAAGGCTGGCAGGCCATATCCAACGAGGATGCCGGATCCACGAGAAGCCCGCTGCGCCTGAGCGAATTCGAAGTGGTGAACGTGCTTGGATCGAACCAGATCACCAACGGCAATTTCGATTACAACGTGAGCGGCTGGGCAGGCTGGCCGACACAGGCACAGGTGACACAGGATGCGACCTACCTGGACAATGGTGCGATGAAAGTGAACTTCAACGATAATACGAGCTACGATACGTTCTTCCTGAACCAGGTGGCCATGGTGGATCTGCACAACGACGACTACTACCGCTTGAACTTCAGTTTGCAGAGCAACATGCAGGGAACGCTCACCGCTGAAGTGAAGAACCAGTCGCAATTGCAGACGCCTTATCCGATGTACCGCCGTACCATCCCGTTCAGCAACGAGCGGCGCGACATGTCCATCATCTTCAAGAGCACTGTATCGGAACCGGCACAGATCCAATTCAACAACCATTTCACCGAGAGCAGGTATTGGATCGATAACATCCGCCTGGAGAAAGTGGAAGTGCAGCAAGTGGATCCCTACGAGCGGCACATCCTTCTCTACAACGACCAGAACACGTCACAATCCTTTGGCCTCGATGGATGCTGGAGCCTGGTGAACGGTACCACTGTCTCGGAAAGCATCACCCTGCCAGCGTTCGGATCGGTGGTGTTGCAGAAGGAGACCGATGAGACCTGTGCGCTTACGACGGCGGTCGATGAAGGGATCGCCCAAAAGGCATCAGCGGGCATCTTCCATCCCAATCCCGTAAAGGCCGGATCGAGCTTGTGGTTGCAGGAACCCTTCACCACCGACAGGCACATGAGCCTGATCGATGTGAACGGCCGTGAAGTTATCGGCCGGCAGATGGATGCCGGCACCAGGGAATTCAAGGTCTCGAGCGGATTGCCTCCCGGGATCTACCTGTTGCGCGCGATCTCCGCGAATGGATCTACGGATCAACGGATCGTTGTTGAATAGTAGATCGGAATAGCGTTAAAGTGTTCCGGCGGAAAATGCCTCTCCAGCTAGATTTGCCGCAACAGCTTCCATGACAGCAACTCGCGACCAACTTGTGATCGCATTCGTGGCGTTCACCGGTCTCAAGGAAGATGGAAGCTGGCCCGCCACCGCGAACAGCATGGTACGGGCGCTGGAAGAGGCGGGCCACACGGTGATCCGCATCAAACCTTCCGGGCCGGACAATCCCCTTCTCTGGAAAGCGATCCAGGGGATCTACCGCATCGCCGGAAAACGTTTCCAGAGCGAACGGCAGGAATTGGTGATCCGGCAGCTCGCCGCTTCGGTGAACGAGCAGCTGAAAGGGATCGAACCGGACCTGCTGCTCTCATCGAGCTCACTGCCACTTCCCTTCATAGAAGTGAAATGCCCCATGGCGTTCTGGACCGATGCGACCTTCACCGGAATGCTGGGATTCTATCCTGAATTCTCGAAGCTCAGCAAGATCACCGTGCGGAACGGATCGTTCTTCGAAACGCTCGCGTTGGAGCGGGCCGAGCTGGCGATCTATTCCAGTGATTGGGCGGCCCGATCGGCCATTGAGGACCATGGCGCGGATCCCGCGAAAGTGCACGTGATCCCCTTCGGGCCCAACATCTCCAGGCCACCCGATCGAGAAAGCGTGCAACGCTTCATCATGGACCGGGAAAGGGAACATTGCAGGCTCCTGTTCATCGGCTATGATTGGGAACGCAAGCAGGGTCCGCTGGTGGTCGAGGTGCATCATGCATTGCGCAAGCTCGGCATAAGCAGCCGCCTTACGGTGATCGGCAACGAACCCGATATCGCCGATCGTACAGGGATCACCGTACTTGGCATGTTGGACAAGAAGATACGTGAACACGATGAACTGATCAGGCGTGAGCTTGCGCGATCGCATTTCCTGGTGGTGCTTTCCAAGGCGGAATGTTTCGGAATGGTCTATTGTGAAGCTTCCGCCTATGGCATTCCTTCCATCGCGTGTGATGTTGGTGGCGTATCATCGGCGGTAAGGCATGGGACCAACGGCCTCCTTTATCCGCTCGGCACGAGCGCAGGAACGATCGCTGCCGGGATAGCTGCGCTCTGGAACGATCGCGAGGTCTATCAGAAGGCGGCGATCAATGCACGACAGTTCTTCGAAGAGAACCTCAATTGGTCCGCCGGAGTGAAGAGGATCTCCGGAATGATCGATAAACGGAAGATCCCGTTCTAGGCTCTTGGCGGTATCAACCGCGCCGGATTACCTACCGCGATGTGCCCATCAGGAATATCGCGGAACACCACGGCACCCGCACCGATCGTTACATCGTTGCCGATCCGGACCGGTCCGATCACCACGGCGTTCGCCCCGATGTTCACCCGATCACCGAAGATCGGTGAGGCTGTATAGGAACCATCCTTCGCGCGTTTATTGCCGATGGTGGTGCTGTTGCGCACCGTGCAATCACTGCCGAACACCGTATGGTCGTTAATGACCAGCGCCTGCCCGTGATCGATGCGGAAACCCGGGCCGATCCGCGTTTTCCAGGGAAGTTCGATGCACAGGAACCATTCCACCAGAATGCGGTAGAAGATGAAATAAGGGAGAAAGAGGATGAACGTGACGATGTTGAGCCGCAGAAGGTGTGCGATCCTGAAGAGCAGCATCACGAGCAGGCCTTTCGGATTGTTCGAATTCGCCTTCCAGTCCTGGAATATGTTGAACGGGCTGGTCATCGATCGCTACTTCGAGAGGATGTATTGGTTGATCCAGAGTTTCAGGTGCTGCACCGGATAAAGCACCGTGCGCACGAGCAATCCCACGAACATATCGATCGGTCCCATGCCAAGATCACGGCTCACGCGCCTTCCTTCTGCGAGCACCTTGCGCAGGGGAACGCTCATGCTCGCACCACCCACGGTGAAGTTCGCGATCGGTTTGGGTAGGTAGAGGAACATCGCAGGCGAAAGCCGGTACGCATCATACGTCCATTTATGATCGGCGCTCACCTTCAACTTCGCATCGAACGGCCTTCCTTCGTAGAACTTCCGGCGCACGAAGAAGCTCGGATGGTTCATCACCATTTCCCAATATTTCAGCAGGAATCCCGAACTGCGCGCCTTCTTCAACGTACGTTGCCCGTTGGGATAATGAAGCCAGATGTCACCATGCACGATGTTGATCCCCGGCCTGTCGCGCACAGCCATCATCGCCTGCTTCACCGCGCCGGGTTCATACCAATCGTCTGCATTGATCAGGGCCACCCAGTCGCCGGTGCACAGGGCGATCCCCTTGTTCATCGCATCGTAGATGCCCTTGTCCTTTCCTGTGGTCCATAGATCCAGGCGATCATCGTAACGGCGGAGCAGATCGATCGTGCCATCGGTGCTTCCACCGTCAACGATGATGTATTCGATGTTCGGATGGTCCTGCTCCAACACACTTCGGATCGTTCTTTCCAGCGTGGCCACGCCATTGTAGACCACCGTTACGATGCTCACCAACGTATCGGTCCCCTGGCGCTGTGGCGCGATGCCCCTTTCCCGTTTACCGCCCGATGCTGGGTTCATGTGGCTGGCGCAGGTTGCATGTAACTTCCATCAATCGACCTTATACGGCGCTTCACGAACTTTTGATCTATCGCAGCGGCGGAAAGCACGGTGAAAAAAAGCGGATTTCCCTGATCGATGCCGTAAACGAAGATGTCGATCTGCCAGATGAAGAGCAGGTACACCACACCTGCGAAGAGCGGCGCTTCAATGGTGCGCAACTGGTAATGCCTGCGGTAGAATTTGAAGGCATGCCACATGCAGAGAACGAAGAGCGTATAGCCCACCAGGCCCTGGTCCATGAGTATCTCCAGGAACGTGCTGTGCATATGCAGGTTGAAGCTATCCTTCTCACCCCAGAGCTTCGCCACGAAATCGAGCATGCGTATGGAATACTGGCCGCGGTAACCGTTGCCGAAGATCAAGCCTGTGCGATCGTTCATGAACCAATCCCAGGCCGCCTCCCAGATGTACGTGCGGCCATTGAAGGTGGTCACATCCTCCTTATCCACGCGGCCGCCCATTAGCTCGGCGATCACAGGGATCGAAATGATCTCGTAGATCAACAGCGAGAAGCTCATCATCAGTGGCATGATGAAGAGGGAGACCACGAAGATGCCTTTCGCGGCCTTGATCAACTGGAAGATGAACAGGATCAAAAGAACCATGAAGATCATGAGGGAAAGCCGGCTGTTGGCGCTGATCATGATCGCCATGTTCGCCATGAAAAGCCCGGACATGAGGAAGAAGCGGCCAGGCCGTTTCACCGGATCGCGTATGTAGAACAGCAGGATGAGGTTGAGGAATGCCACCAGGTGCGCGGTGCTGTAGATCCCCATCGTGAACGGCAGGTTGATCCTTCCGGGGAAGCCGTGCAACCGGTTGGTAAGGCCTGCTCCGTACCCGATGAAATTCACCACCATGAGGATCACCAATCCCTGGAAGAGCAATCGCGCCAGGCTGAAATCATCGTTGTTGCGATTGTACACCTGCAACACCACTGCGGCATTGAATGGCACGATGAACTGAAGGCTGATCGCAAGCACGTTCACCGTGCTCAGGCCCGGCAGCCCCTTGCCCAGCGCCACCCACATGCTGGCTATCAATGAAACGATGAAGAGCATGCCGATCCAGTACACGCGGTTCACCATGGGCACCACCCTGCCGCGGTAGATAAGATCGATACCATAGAACCCCAGGATCGCCAGGTGCGGAAGGATCGTGGTGATGATGCCGACCGTGTATTGCTTGGGGATCAGGTACGAGCCGATCCCCGAGGCGATCATCCCCAACAGGAACAGGTTGTTGATGACCGTGGTCTTGCGGATCACTGCGGGAAGGCTTGGCTGTTGCCGATCGCAATGCACGATCCGCGAGATATGTCAACGGCAGGGCACATTCCGCAGTTGAAGGCGAATATATCCACACCGGCCCAGGCACCTATCGTGCGCAGTGATCGTGGGATCGGAGCGAATGCGTACCTGATCATCGACACTACGAGACCTTGTTGATCCGCCAGAACGTGAAGATCCCCTGCATCATCCATTTGAAATTCGGGCGCGTGCTCTTGAACAGCAGATCGACCAGGAAGATGCTCACCGCGAACGATCCGATCGTGGCCCAGATCGCGCCGATCGCCTTGTGCTCAGGGATCAGGAAATAATTCATGGTGATGTTCAGCACCGCGCCCACCACCGCCGTGAACAACGAATACTTGAAGAGACTTTCATTGGTGATGAAGCTCGCCTTGCCCATGCCCATGTTGGTGAAGAAGAGGCGGATCGAAAAAAGCGAGAGCAGGAATCCGGAGGCCCGGTACTCCTCACCGTACAGGAATACCATGATCGGTTCCGCAGTGAAGAAAAGCGGAACTGCCGTGACCAGGAACATCAGGAACATCAACCTGTACTGGTTCAACAAGCGATCGGCATAAAGATCCATGCTTTGCGCACGCGCCCGCGTGATCGCGGGCGCCAGTGACTTCTGGACGATCACAGGCAGGAAACCCAGCGCCTCGATCATCTTCAGCGCGTTGGAATACTGGCCTACCTCCTCATTCGCGGCGGCCTCCCCCACGCGATCCTTCAACACATCGAAGATCATCACCTGATCGATCTTCGCCTGTACGTAGAGCGCCATTCCATAGATGATCAACGGCCACGACTGGCCCATGAGGTGGCCTGCCATCGATCGGGTGTAACGCCATGCGCGGATGCTCGCTCCGGCCCGGGAATACATGATCGCATAACCGATCGAAAGTGCCGCGGTCTCCAGAACGTATACCCAGGCGAAATAGATCAGCGGAGCCTCCATCACCACCATCGCGATCTTGAACCCAGCGCTGATGAAGACCTGCGCCATCTGCACGATCACCGTTTCGCGCGATCGCACGTTCGCCATGAAGTACCAATCGATCACCGCCAAAGGCCGCAGCAATTCGGCCACGGCGATCACCATCACCAGCATCGCGCTCAGGGAAGACATCTCGCGCACCAGCGTTGATATGAGCACGAGCACCACCAGGAGGAACGATCCGATCAGTTTGATCACCGCCGAGGTACCGAGCAGCTCGTCCCTTTTCTCGGGATGTTTCACCAGATCGCGCACGATGATCTCATCGAGCCCCATGGTGGTGAGGGCGAAGAAGAGACCAACGAAACCTGTGGCATAATTGAGCTGGCCGAAAAGTTCCGGACCCAGGTAGCGCGCTACGAGTATGCCTGTGCCCAGCACAACGGCCAGCCGCACCACGCGCTCAAGAAAGAGCCATGAAGTGTTGGTAAGGTACTTCCGGAAACCGGCGTTGTTGCCCAGCATCTACGCGATCGGCTATTTGGTGTAATAGCCGTAGCCTTCACCATATCCGTCGCGCCGCTTCACATCATTGAGCAACAGATTGATCGAGCGGACCTTCTTCTCCTCGAACATCTCGTTCACCAGGCGAAGGGCACCGCGCTTCGTGAAGCCCTGGCGCACCACATAAAGGGTGATGTCCACATGCCGCATGAGGATCACGTATTCGCTCACAAGCCCCATCGGCGAGGCGTCCACCACGATATGATCGTACCTCGATCGCAATTCCTTGAAGAGAAGCTCCATACGCTCGAGTTCCACCAGTTCCAACGGATTCGGCGGAATGGGCCCTGCGGTGATCAGATCCAGGCCCTGCACGTCACTACGGCGGATCATTTCATCGATCGTGCATTCACCGATCAGGTGCGTGCTCAGGCCGGCGCCTTCGGTCACGTTCATCGTTTCCGCCAGTCGCGGCCTGCGCATGTCGGCATCAAGCAGCAATGTGCGTTTTCCGCTCAATGCGATCACCGTTGCCATGTTGATCGCGCAGAAGGTCTTGCCCTCACCACTGGTGGAAGAGGTGAAACCGACCACCTGTTTTCCGGAATGGACGTTCAGGTATTGAAGGTTGATGCGGGCCGTTCGGAACGATTCCGCCAGCAGCGACTTCGGTTCTTCCGGAAGGATCCGCTTGCGTTTCGAGGTGGGCACGGTGGAAAGGACCGGGATCGGCGAAATGCGGTTGAGCTGATCCAGATCGACGACCGTATCGTTGAAGAAATCCTTCACCAGAATGAAACCCATCGGTAGCAACAGCCCGATCATGAACGCACCACCGAGGATCACTTTCTTGTCCGGCTCGACCGGCGTGGTGGTGGATACGCGGGCTTCATCGATCACGTATTTGTCCAGCTGATCGGAAGCGATCGCGATACCGGCCTCCGCGCGCTTTTCCATCAGGTAGTTGTATAGGTTCTCGCTCAGCTGGAACTTCCGTTCGATGTTGCCCAGCTGCCGTTCGTTCTCCGGCAACTGGTTGAACTCGTAGCTCAACCTCGAAAGCCGCCGGTTCACTTCGGCCAGGCTGATATCCGCCTGTTCAACGAGGCTTTCAGCGGTCTCCTCCAGTGAGGAGATCAGGTTCCGGCGCCGCCTTTCCATGGTGATCACTGCAGGATTGGTACGGGCTCCGGTGGTAACGTTCTGCGCGGCCAGATCGGCGGAAAGTTTCGTGATCTCCAGCACCAGGTTGTTCAACACAGGATCATCGATCCCCGATGAGCTCGGGGCAGGCACGTTGCGCATATCGCTCGAACTGCGCACTTTGTCCAATATCGCGCTGCAATACTGCCTGCGCCTTTGCAATAATGAACGTTCATCCTCCAGGCGGCTGCGTTCCTGGAAGAGCGCATCGCTGGTGGTGGAAGCGCTCATCATGCCACCGCTCGCACCGCGGAACTGTTCCATCGATGATTCCACTTTCTGGAGTGAATCCGAGACCACACCGATCTGTCCATCGATGAAGTTGATCGTTCGGATCCCCTTCTGGTTCCGGCGGTACAATTCACCTTCAATGTAGGTCTCGAGAAGCTTATTCAGGAAAAGCCTCTCCTTCTCGATCACTTCACCCGAGGTGGAAAGCACCACGATGCTGCTCTCATCGCTGATCGGTGCGGCCTGTGTGCGCGCACGGTAGCTCGCGATCAACCCGTCGAGGCTGTTGATCATGAAGAAGGACTGCTTCTTCTTGCTATAGGTGCGATCGGCCGGGAATTCGATCTGGAAACTGAGGCCCTGATCGGAGAACGGTTCACCGATCTTCATCGTTCGATCGATGTTGTAATCGGTATAGAACGATTCAAGTTCCGTCTGTTTTTGCAGATTGTAGTGACGCGCGTATTTGGCTTTCGCGGTCACGCGGTACGTTCCTGCTTCGCGATCCACCTCCACATGGATCGGGACATTGTGCACCTGGATCGCCACGGTATCGAGCTTCACGTGGAAGGGCGGATACTCGTACTTCTCCGTGGTCATGAAATTCTTGCGCTCGTAATAGGTGATCCCGAAATCGAGGCGTTTGAGGGCCTTGGTCATGTTGCTCACCGAAGTGAGCACCGCCACCTGGTCTTCGATGTCGCTTTGACTGTTGAAGAAGGAACTACCCTTCAGGAATTCCTCATTCCCGCTTCCGAAAACGTTCCTTCCGCGCTCGCTCATCAACAGCACCGCCTGCACATGGTAGGATCTCGGAGTGGTCTTGATATACGCCACTCCGGCCGCAAGCGCCAGTGTGATCGTGATCCCGAAAAGCCACCACTTCGCCAGCAGCTTGCGGAATATGCTGCGGAGATCGATGGTCTCGTTCGAGTTGCCTGCGCTCATCTTATTGCTGGTTCTGTACTATGGTGAATATCACGCCTGCAGTGCTCAGGACCGACAGGATG
>JAEZDL010000138.1 GCA_023418095.1 Bacteroidota bacterium | reverse complement strand
TGTCATATTTAACGATCTTGGGGCTATCCATGTATGTTCTATTTACTTCCGGGGTATCATTCTGGCAGGGTGATCGCCTGATTCTGCCCGCGATGGCGGCGTGGAGCATTCTGTATCCGATCGTTCTGCACCATTCGCTTGGATCGATACGCGGGTGGACCATGATCGCAAAATGACCAGATGCAGCGCGGAAGGATTATGTCCGATATGCTCTTCCACGCCATCAGCGTAGCGATCCTGATGACCGGGGCGATCTGGAACGGATACCCGATCGTCTACTCGGATACTTCCTCGTACCTCGCCAGCGGATTTGAACTGGAAACGTTGGTGGATCGACCGATCACCTACGGGGTCTTCAGTCGGATCACCAGTTTCAACGGAACCACGCTCTGGACCGTTATCATGGCGCAATGCCTGCTGCTCAGTATCATTCTGCGCCGAACATTGGATCTACTCGAAATTCGATCGGACGTTCGCAAGCTTTTGATCATTCTGGTGACCAGCATGGCTACGGGGATCACATTCGTTTCGGGACAATTGATCCCGGACATCTTCACACCGATCCTTCTGCTTTCATGCTTTCTTCTGATCGCCGATCCAGAGCCTGTGAAGCTTTTGATGCTGGCGATCTACATCGTTGCTTTCAGCATGCACATGTCGCACATACCGATCATGTTGTTGGTATTACTGATCGTCGCGATCCACTTTCTCTTCTTCAACAAAAGGAAGTTGCGAACACGGCTCCTTCCGATCACGATCGTATCGCTGATCGGGATCATTCCCATGGGTGTATCGATCTCGAAATCGAGCCACGTTTTCTTCATGGCCCGCATGGCAGAGAATGGGATCTTGCAGGAGTTCCTGAAAGAGAACTGCGATAAGGATCGATACCGGTTGTGCCAGGCGGGGAATATTCCGAGGGATGCGAACGCTTTCATGTGGGATCCACAAGGACCAATGCAACTCTTTGCGACCTGGGCCGATTCCAAAGACGAATTCGAACGCATAATTTCAACATCATTCAAAGTCCCGAAATATCAATTGATGCATGCCGAAGCCCTTATCCGATCGACCGTTCGGCAACTCGCAAGCTCGCAGATTGCCGATGGAACTGGCGTTTTTGGCCCCGGAACCTTGATGTACCAACGGTTGGCGAAATTCGTTCCTGAAGAATTGGATCGATATGAGAACAGCAGGCAATCCCGTTCACTTCTCCAGCCTGCCACACTTTCAGCACTGATCCGTATGCACGATGTCGTTCTATTGTTATCCGTCGCCTATCTGTTGATCTTCCTAGTGATACGGCTGATCAGAAAGAGGGTAACCGGTATAAACACGATGGCCGTGATCTTTGTCGCCGCGATCATTCTGATCAATGCGATCTGTACTGGAGGCATGGTGGTTGTCGCGCCACGATTTGGTACAAGGGTGATCTGGTTGCTCCCGCTCATGGCATTGATCATGATCCTGCAGCAAGAGAACGTACGGGCCATCAAGAATTCGATCAGGATCCGACCGAAGACCAGGGTCGCTAAAGGTCCTTTATCTTCCCATCGAGAAAAGATCACCACTCTTCTTCGCTTCTCCCCCCTCATTTCAACATTGCTCCTGTTGGTTTTCTCCGTCCCGGCACAGACCGAATCGTTCTTGGCGTGTGAAAAGTCTTGGCTAAGGAAATGGCACGAAACACGCCGCGATCCTCACCGATCGATCGCATCGAGCACCACGAATTTCGCCTGCGCGAGCTGTTGACCTGACCGATCGAAAAGGCGGGCTAAATAAGTGCCGGACGGAAGGTTCCCGGTATCCACATTGGCCATTGTACGTTCACCTTCGCTTGAACAAACGACCTGGCTGATGAAGCGGCCCATCGCGTCATGGATCTTAAGCACATGGCCGTCCGCACCCTGCCAGGTGATGCGAATGGAGCCACCGGCCGCCGGGTTGGGGAAAAGTTGAAGTTCCATTCGATCGGTCATGCATTCAGGCGCGCTCAATATCCCTTCGACCACGTGTTCATTGGAGGTGGAAATGGTCTCCAGCCGATAATATTTCCGATCGGGATCATTTGCCTGATCGATCCAGGAATAATACGATGTGGTGTATTCGTTCCCGATCGCATCCACAGTTCCGGCCAGCTTCCAATCGGAACCGTTGCGGCTATGCGATACCTGAAAGCGATCGATGTGCGATTCGGAGAATGTGGACCACTGGAGCCCGACTTTATGATCAATGCAATCGGCAGTGAATTCGGCCAGTTCGATCGGCAAGGGGCCACAAGCAGCCAGTTCGACCTTCAAGCTCGGTACCTGTGCGTCATGGATCCCCGAATGGTACCAAGGTCCCAACATCTGGCCATTGATGCTCGTTGCCGGATGGGATCGAACACGTGCGCGCCAGGTGGGATGGGATGAAGTGCCGGGTGCCGTCACGAGCGATTGCGTGAGCTCGAGACCCGTGAGGCCGCTGCTGGTCCACGCCGCGCTTTCCGTTGTGATCCCCATTCCGCTGGTGATCGGGTTGCCCGAATACGGCGGGCCATGGCCTTTCACTTCAATAGCGAGGCGTAACCGTGTTCTTCCCAACGGTGATCGTGCGAACTGCCCGATACCCCAGGCGCAACCTGGATCGAACGTATTGTTGCTCGTTTGCACCGGGGTGGAAAGATCCGATCGGTATTGCCTTGTACGGCGTGTGATCCCCGCACCACCATTCCCGTAATGCATTGTCACTCTTCCCTCGTTGGATTGGCCATTGCTGAAGGCGGGTGTACCGATCAGCACATCACTGAACCCATCTCCGTTCACATCACCTGCACCGCTCACCGAAGTGCCATGCTGCGCGTTGGCCTGGCCACCGGAAATATTCCAAGCGGCAGGTGCTGAAAGACCTGAAGGACCACCCAAATAGACGAACGCGCGGCCTTCATTCACGTAGAACCAACTGGCAAAAGGCGCGCCCACGATGAGGTCACCGTAACCGTCACCGTTCACATCACCCGCATATGCCGCACCGTTGCCGAATTGGGCATTGTCCTGATCATTCTCCAATATCGTTGCGGGCAAAGCCGGAAGCCCGCCTGGTGCCCCATGATAGATCCGCACGAAGCCTTCGTTGGTCTGGCCGTTGCTCGCTCTTGATGCCGCCACGAAGACATCGCTGTATCCATCACCGTTCACGTCGCCCGCATAACCTGCGATGTTGCCCAGCTGCGGTGATCCGGAACCACCGAACGTTGGCCACGCGGTGGTGTTCAAAAGACCGGCAGGCGATCCATGTACGACGAATGCAGCTCCTTCCGTGCTGAACGCATTATCGTAAAGCGTGGCACCGATGATCACATCGTCATGACCATCGCCGTTCACATCACCGGCCACCCCTACGGAGATCCCGAAGAAGCCGTTCAGCTGTCCGCCATCCATCGTCCAATCCGGCGTTGCGGAAAGTCCCGTGGCCGATCCGTGGAACACGTAACAACGGCCTTCCGCTGTAAGCGTAGAGGTGTACAAATAGGCACCAACGATCACATCACTGTAGCCGTCGCCGTTCACATCGCCTGCGGATGAAACGCTCCAACCAAGCCGGGCATTCGCCTGGCCGCTTTCGAAGGTCCATGCAGGCAGGGCTGAAAGTCCGGCGGGACTGCCCAGATACAGGAATGCACGACCTTCCTGCGTCTGGCCGTTGGAATAATAGGGCGAACCCACGATCACATCACTGTAGCCATCGCCGTTCACATCACCGGCGGATCGCACGCTGAAACCGAAACGTGCATCGGCCTGATCGCCTTCCGCGGTCCAGGCAGGCGTGGTGGACAAGCCCGTGGCGGATCCCATGTATAGCATGGCCCTTCCTTCATGGAGTTGTCCGTTGGAATACATCGGCGCACCGACAAGTACATCGCTGAAGCCATCGCCGTTCACGTCACCTGCTGATGACACGCATTCGCCGAAAGCCGCATCCACCAGTCCTCCTTCGATCGTCCAGGAGGCAGTGGCTGTTGGCACAGCTGTTCTACCATGAAAGATCATCGCCGCACCTTCATCGGTCTCACCATTATCACGGAAAGGCACACCTACCACCAGGTCCGCCAGGCCATCGCCGTTCACATCACCCGCAGGAGCCACTTTCGTCCCGAGCTCCGCACCGATCTGCTGGCCTTCATATGCCCAACTCGCCGTAAGGGATAAGCCCGATGCGGTTGGAGTGCCTTTGAATACGCGTGCCAGACCTTCAGTGGCCTGGCCGTTGCTGAAATGCGGAAGACCGATCGCAACATCGGAGTACCCATCGCCATTCAGATCACCGAGGCCAGCGACGGATGAGCCAGCATTTGCATTGGCCTGCCCGCCGTTATGGCTCCAGGAAGGTGAAGCCGCTATACCCGTAGCACTCCCGCGATAGAGCAATGCCTGTCCCTGTTGTGAAAGCGTTCCACTGAAGAACGGCAGCCCTGCGAGCACATCGGAATAGCCATCGCCGTTCACATCGCCGGCGAAGCTTACGGAATATCCCATTTGTGCCCCGGCCACCGCCCTGAATCGCGTGGTGTTGGGAACAAGGCCGACACCTGTGGCGGAACCATGATGTATGAAGATCCCACCTTCATCGGTCACCGTATTGTCGTAGAGCGGAGCGCCGATCACCACATCGCTGTAGCCATCGCCGTTCACATCACCGGCCGCGGAGACCGCCGATCCGAACGCCGCACCTGCCTGATCACGTTGGAGCATCAGGGTCGGCGTGCTGGCCGGCCCTGATGCACTTCCATGGAAAATGAAGACGGCACCTTCATCGATCTGGCCGCTGTCGAAACCAGGTGCGCCCACGAGAATGTCACTGAAACCATCACCGTTCACATCACCTGCGGTGGCCACGCTTGCTCCGAGGCGCGCGCCGATCTGGTTGCTTTCGACCGACCAGGAAGGCACGGCTGACAGACCTGATGCACTACCGAGGAAAAGCAGGGCCCGACCTTCGTTCGCCTGGCCGTTGCTCCGATCGGGCGAACCGACAAGAACATCACTGAAACCGTCGCCGTTCACGTCACCAGCGGTGGCCACGGAATAACCGGCATGGGCGCCCGCCTGATCGCCGATCCAGGTCCAGGCGGGGGTTGCGGAGATCCCGGCGGAAGAACCGAGAAAGAGGAATGCGGCACCTTCGCCCCCGCTCATGAGACCGAAGTCCGGAGCGCCAACCAGCAGGTCGCTGAAACCATCACCGTTCACATCACCTGCCGTGGCAACGCTCGATCCGAACGCGGCTCCGGCGGTGTTCATCTCCAACGTCGCATCCGGTGTGCTCGACAATGGATCGATGGTGATGGGATACACGGCATCGTGATCATCCACCATGATCACCAGATCATCGGCTATCGCCCACATCTGTGTGGGCAACATCCTCCCGATCGCATCCCAGGCCATCAATCCATGGTAACGGAAGCGAACTTCATCCTCACCAGGCTGCTCATCGGGCCGCAGGAATTCGATCGCATCCGGACCATCGTTGCGTGCCACCAGGGGACCTTCGAGATCCAGGTGCACCTCCAGCGCCGATCCACCGGAAAGCCGTTCATGCACAAGAAAATCCTGGCGCATGCCCCGTCGATCATTCGTATAACGCATGGTGAAGGATCCATGGTCCACACGCAATTCACCGCCATCAACGGTCATTTCCGGCAACTCCTCCGGAAGTAGCCAGCCGCCATCGCGGCCGATGCCATCGAGTTGGAAACGCATGTACCAATCCTTCCCGTTGGAGCGAGGACTGAGACTGAAACCGCGTGCATCGAAACGGAAGTACAGGTCCTGTTCGCGATTCGGTGTCTCGAACTCCTGTTCATTGATGCGCCGGATCGAATATTCGATGCGTTCGATCGCCTCATAGCTCGAAGAGCGGGCCTGGTTCCATTCATCGATCCGTTGAACAGAGGCAGTGGCCTGGGCCTTCGATTCACTGATGAGATAGGAAACGGTGATGAAGGTGGAGGCCATCAACACGATGGCGCCGGCCATCATGTAATAGATCGCTTTCGAGAACGCCTCATTGGCAGAGCCCGTCCCTTCCTTCACGTTATTAGTTCTCGCAGCCACGGTCGGTTAACAAGCGTGAAGATCATCCCGATCGACCGATCACCGGATCCGGGATGGGGCGGATCGTTGATTCTGAGCCTTCCGGAGGAAGTTCGATCGCCGGACCCGTTTGTAGATGATGTCTTAGCGTTCACGCCTTATGCGGGAAAAGTGCCGTGTCCACAGGCTTCGCCTTCATGCGCGAAACTCCGTTTCCGGCGGATCCGAATTGCGCTCATTACATCGATCGGAGAACTGCTACCTTGGCATCAGATCATTCCGCCTCACATCCAACGATCCACCCCAACCGGAACCGATCCCATCCTACATACTCCTATCATCGTCATGGTCAATGGATCTTTCCATTTCGGATCGACTCTACGGCAAGGGCTTCCGCCAGCAGATAGGCCATGTATAACGAGGATATTGAACTTCTCCGGCTCTCGGACCGGCTGGAGCATGTGGCGAAACGCATACCGATCGCGGTGCGGGCCGATGGCATACATGGCGGCACCGATCTCCAACGAACCTCACCGCCTGCCCTACCCGGAATGATCAAGCGGTATTTCGAACGCTCGCCCCTTCCGATCCGCATGGTATTCATGTGGGCCGTGCTGCTGGCCGTTCTGTTCGTCTTCACTTCGTTCATCCATCGCACCAGCATGGGCTCACGCCCGGAGCGGTTCGATTGGCTCGCCGTAGCACCCATCCCCTTCCTGAATTTCCTTACATGGGCGCTGTTGTTCCCGCTGGTCTACATTCTGATCCAGCGCTGGCCACTGAACGTTAAACCGCTCTGGAGCAAGGTGCTGCTGCACCTGGTCGCGGGCTTCGTGCTGGGTACCGTACAGGAACTGTTCACCAACGCCATCTATTTGAACATACTGGCCTATGCGGGCCGTTTCAGCTGGTCGTGGGAAGTGGTGAGCGAGGTTTTCCTGCAATTGCCGGGAGGTGTGTTGCAACGCGCCATGGAATATTGGGTGCTGGTGATGATCCTCATGTACGTTGAATCCAGCCGGCAGATGAGCGAAAAGGTCACGCTGCTATTGAAACTGCAGAACCAATTGCAGGCCGCTGAACTAAGCTCGCTGAAGAAACAATTGAAACCACACTTCCTCTTCAATGCCCTGAACACCGTGAGTTCATTGATGGAGGAAAATGTTGAGGCCGCCCAGGACGTGCTCGTGCGTCTGGGCGAATTCCTCCGGACCAGCTTACGGGAGGAACGTGCGGACAGGGTACCGCTGATCCATGAACTTGGCACCGCCAGCCATTATCTCGCGATCGAATCGGTGCGTTTCAAGGACAGGTTGATGGTGGAATATTCGATCAGTAACGAATGCAACCAGGCCCTTGTGCCCAACCTGATCCTGCAACCGTTGGTGGAGAACGCGGTGAAGCATGGCGCCAACAAGAGCGATCAAATGATCCGCATCGAGATCCGTGCGGAGCGGATCGGTGACCGGCTCAGGTTATCCGTGATCGACGATGGCCAGGGGTGCAGGGATGTGAACGCGGCGTTGAACTCCTCCGGGATCGGCTTAAGGAATGTTAAACAACGCATCGCGCTCATGTACGGGGCGTCGGGAGATCTCCAGATCACGTCGATCGGGTCACGCGGTTTCCATGTGGCCATGGAACTGCCATTCGAAGTGGAATCTTGAAGAGGATCAACGATGAACCATATACGAGTTCTTGTAGTGGATGATGAACCTGCGGCACGCGCACGGATCATCCGCATTCTGGAGACCGATCAGGATACGCGATTGGTCGGAGAATGCCGGAACGGTGTAGAGGCCAGCGAAGTGCTGGAGAAGGAACCTGTGGACATCGTTCTGCTGGACATTGAAATGCCACAGGCCAACGGATTCGACGTGCTGAAGAACCTGCGATCGACCCCAAAGCCATTCATCATCTTCATTACGGCCCACGACAGGTATGCATTGAAGGCCTTCGATGTGAACGCCGTGGACTACCTGCTGAAACCCTATGATGAGGAGCGTTTCCTCAGCGCATTGGCGAAGGCGAAGGAGTTCGTGGAGATGCGCGACAGCAAGCAGCTCGCAGGCCGCTTGATCGACATGGTGCAACAACATGTGCGCACGCAGAAGGACCACGTGGAGGAAATGGTCATCAAGGAAAAAGGCCGGTCCTACAACGTGAAGTTGAAGGACGTTCTCTTCGTTCGGGCGGAAAGCAACTACCTGATCCTGCAGACGAAGGACCGGCATTATCTCCTGCGCATGACCTTGAACATGCTGGAGAGCGATGTGGATCCAAAACAATTCCTGCGGATCCACCGGAGCTACATGGTGAATTTCGCCCATGTGAGAGGTGCGCGTTACAGCGGCAACAACGAGTTCGTGTTCACCATGAGCAATGGCCAGCACCTGCTAAGCGGCCGCAGCTATCGCGACCAGGTCTCCGAAGCACTCTCGAAGCGTTGATCCGGCGGAAGCCGTGGGATCACAAGAAGAGCGGTCCAATGGAGCGCACCATCTTCGATCCGGATGGGGCCAAGTGTTGGGTATGATGCCAAGGATCTGGCGCCGTTCAGTGCAATTCTGAACTTTGCGGAAACACTTCACGCGAATGCGATCGTATCTACTCACGTTCTCTTTTTCCATTGCGGTACTCGCCACGGCGCAGGACCCTATCGAGCGCTACTATCCATTTGCCGGCGCCCTTGGCAGCCAGGGTGGGATCATCGATCAGGATGGCGGCCTTATCCATGTCGCCAGCCACGAAGGCGACATCACGGTGATGCGCACGACCGCCGATGGCGCGGTGGCCTGGGCGAATACGTATCCCTTTTTCACCGATGAAGGATTGTATGGACCGGCACTGGTGCGAACGAGCGCCGGGATCTTCGTGGTAGGCTTTACCATGGGCGCAGGAACACAAGCGCGCGATGGATTGCTTCTGCAGCTGGGCATGGGTGGTGAATTGATCGCCACGAAACGCTTCGATGTGGCGGGTGGATCGAACGCGTTCCATTCCGTGACGCCTACGGCCAATGGCTTCGTCGTGGCAGGCCGCAGCCAGCCCGGCACCACCAGTTACGATATGCTCATCTCGGCTTTCGATACGAACGGCGAAATGCTCTGGTCGCGCAGCTATGGCAGCAATGAATGGGATTGGGGATACGAAGCGATCGAGCTTTCCGATGGTGGTTTTGCGATCGTCGGCTATGGCGATGGACTTGCGGCACAGACACGCGCCTACGTGGTGCGCACCGATGCGAACGGCAATGAGCTTTGGGCGCGCGGCATCGGAAATGGTCCAGCGGATGAAGGGTACACCATCGCGGAAGATGGATCGGGCAACTTGTACATCGGCGGACGCACACTGGGAATGGGCGTTCCTTCACCTCACGTCTCAGGCTTCATCACGAAGCTTAATTCCTCCGGCGATCACGTTTGGACACGCGTTCTCCCGAATTCGATCGAAGTTGCCGATCTGAAGGTGAATGCAGGCAAGATCGCATGGATCGCACGTCCGCAATTCATCCCGGCAGCACCAGGCAATTACGATATCGCATGGGGCGAGATCGATGCGGACGGAAATGCCATTCACACAAGGATCTATGGCCGCGCAGAGAATGATAATATCATGGCGATGGTACCCAAGAGCGGCGGAGGCTGGTATCTGATGGGCAACACGAATAGCCATCCTCAAGGTCACGCATTCTTCACCATGGAGATCGATGCTTCTGGGAATGCCGGATGTGTCGGTGAGGAATGGGATGTGGAATGGCAGGCTTTCAACGCGGATGTGATCCCGTTCACCAGTGTGTTCGCTGAAGGTGCGACCGAGAACGATCTTCAATTCGGCACAACTCCCGTGGACATGATCGCGGTAGATCCATGCTGCGCAATGACAGCTTCCTTCACCGCTGAACAGAGCACTTCCGATCCGTACACCTGGACCTTCACCAACACTTCGATCGGCGATGGAACCTACGCCTGGGATCTTGGTGATGGAACCACGAGCACTGAAACATCGGTAACACATAGTTACGAAGGGAACGGAAGCATGACAGTGTGCCTTACCATGACCGGTGATTGCGGCACTTCAGAGTC
>JAEZDL010000133.1 GCA_023418095.1 Bacteroidota bacterium | reverse complement strand
TCGCAGCCTTCGCACGGCCGGTCTGGAAATGGTAGCGCGAAACGAGTTCGCTGCGCAGCACCTCCTCGATATCGGTGCGGAAACGCACGAGGTCCTCACTCCGATCGGGCGTCACTTCCTTGCGAAGTGCTTCGATCGCTTCCTTCGCGTGCTCGTAGTAACGCTCCTGTTTGGCCTTCTCTTCCAACTCTTCAAGCGCCTCGGCCGTTTCGGTATCGTAGTCGAAATGCCTTCCGTTCACGAAGGCCATGAAATCATTGTAGATCGCATCGGTGATCTTGAAGTTCTCGGCCGATCCGATCTCGGGATTCTCCAGGCGGTACTTGGTGGCGAAATCGAAGATCAGGTCACTGCTGTAAAGGCCACCCACGACCTTTGCCAGTTCCGGATCCTCCACAGGCAGATCGGGCAGGATCCCACGTCCATCGAACACAGGTCTGCCATTCCGGGTCTTGAACTCAGCCGTTGTATCGGCCTGGAATTCCGTGGCCTTCCCGGTGCTGTCGCGGTGCGCGTAATCAAGCTTCTGGATGCAGCGGCCGCTGGGGATGTAATATTTGGCCACCGTGACCTTCAGCTTGCTGTTGTAGAACAGATCGCGTGTCTGTTGCACAAGACCTTTTCCATAGGTGCGATCGCCGATGATCACCGCGCGATCGAGGTCTTGCAGGGCACCGCTCACGATCTCGCTGGCACTGGCGCTCTGGCCATCCACCAACACCACCAACGGGATCTCGGCGTCCAATGGTTCGCTCAGGGTCTTGTAGGCCTTGTCCCATTCCGGAATGCGGCCCTTGGTCTCGACCACAAGTTCATTCTTCGGAACGAAAAGGTTCACGATGTTCACTGATTCGCGGAGAAGTCCACCACCATTCCCGCGTAGATCGAGCACCAGTTTCTGCGCCCCCTGATCCTTCAATTCCTTCACGGCATTGCGCACTTCCTGGCTGGCCGTCTGGGTGAAACTGTTGAGTTTGATATAGCCCACGCCATCGGTCTCGTTCAGGATACCCTTGTACGGCACATCGGGGATCTTGATCTCCTCGCGCTGGAGCGAATGGGTGACGGGCTCGCCGCCATTGCGCCGGGTCACCACGCTTACGCTGCTGCCGGCCTGGCCCTTCAACAATTTGCTCACCTCTTCGGTGTTCATGCCGCTGATCTTGCGGCCATCAACTTCCACGATCTCATCACCCGCCCAGATCCCTGCTTTCATCGCTGGAAAACCTTCGTACGGTTCACTGATCAGCACCTTTTCCTCCTTCTTCTTGATCAAGGCACCGATGCCACCATACTGCCCGGTGGTCATGAAGCGATAATCCTCGATATCGCTCTCAGGGATGTACTGTGTGTAGGGATCGAGCGAAGCGAGCATTGCATCGATGCCGGTCTTCATCAGCTTGCCGGGCTGCGTATCATCCACGTAGTAGATGTTCAGCTCCTTGTACAGCTCGGTGAAGATCTCCAGGTTCTTGCTGATCTCGAAGAAGCTGTCGCCCGCTGAAATGGTGAATGCGCCACCACCGGCGATCGCAGCGGTGAGCAGCCAGATCTTCCAGCGGGCTGCCTTGCGTGAAGTGTTGTTGTCCATTTTACTTGAAATGTTCTGGTACCGGATCATGTCCATGGCCACCCCAGGGGTTGCAGGAGAGGATCCGCTTGATCGTGAGATAGCCGCCGCGGAACGCACCGAAGCGTTGAAGTGCCTGCGATCCATATTCGGAGCAAGAAGGTGTGTAGCGGCAGGCACCCGGCAGAAGCGGAGAAATGATGTACTGGTAAAGCTTCACCAGTGCGATCAGGGGCAGCGCGAGCAACCTAGCCATGTTCCTTCATCCAACGGTCCATCGACCGCAATATTTTCGTTCTTGTCTCTGAAAATGTGATCGGCGTACGACCCTGATAGATGAAGAGCCACGCACACTGCATCTTGGCCGATCGGAGCCGATCCTGGTAGGGATGCTTGACCGTGCGCCAAGCTTCGCGCATGAGCCGGCGCATGCGGTTGCGGTGCACGGCCCGCTTCATGTAACGGCGCGGTACCGCGAATGCCACCTGGGCCGGTTCCATTGTTGGCAATTCCATCTTCTTTCCCACCAGTTTGAGCGGACTTTCGTGCACGGCCTTTCCGGTGGTGACCACTTCCTTCATCCTGAGCTGCCCGCACAACCGCTCCTCTTTCGTAAAAGTAGCGCGTACAACGGGTTCTTTCGGCAGATGGGTCATGCAACGTTGGAGCTGTGCCCGGTGGTGCAAGGCGAAGGTCGGAAGTAAGGACGATCATGCGCAATGCCCGAATCACGGGATGTCAACGATCGTGCCGTTGGCAGATCACTTCTTCTTTCCCTGCTTCTTGATGAACAGTTCGATCGCGCCGGTCATTGATGGTGCTTCGGGCAGCGGCGCTTCAATGTCGAGCCGCAATCCGGCATCAACCGCTGCTTTTGCGGTGCTCGGCCCGAAGGCGGCCACCACCGTATCGTTCTGCTTGAATTTCGGGAAGTTCTTCATCAGGCTTTCGATCCCACCGGGACTGAAGAACACGAGCATGTCATACTTAAGGTCCTTCAGGTCGCTCAGGTCGCTGGCGACGGTGCGGTAGAAGACCGCGCTGGTGTATTGGATGTTCGCCCTGTCCAGCAGTTCGGGGATCCCGCCCAGATGGATATCGCTGCAGGGCACAAGGTATTTCTCGGTCTTGTGCTTCTTGATCACATCCATCAGGTCGGTAAAGGTCTGCTTGCCGATGAAGACCTTCCGCTTGCGGTAAACGATGTATTTCTGAACATAATAGGCCACCGATTCGGAAACACAGAAATACTTCATCGTTTCAGGCACCGTGAGCCGCAATTCCTTGCACATCCTGAAGAAATGGTCCACCGCATTGCGACTGGTAAGGATCACTGCGGTATGGTCGAGTATATTGATGCGCTCCTGGCGGAAATCCTGTGCGGGCACTGGTTCGACCTGTATGAAGGGCCTGAAATCGATCTTCAGGGCGTACTTGCGCGCCAGCTCGTGGTACGGCGACTTCTCATCCGTGGGCGCAGGTTGCGATACGAGTATGGACTTGATCTTCAAAGGCCGCCCGGCTTAGAGGTTGGACAATAAGGGAAGGGATGGTCGAAGGAAATGGATCAGCA
>JAEZDL010000131.1 GCA_023418095.1 Bacteroidota bacterium | reverse complement strand
TGTTCGCCGCAGCAGTGTCGAGGATCTTTTCACCCGGCACCATCACGCCCAGATCGATCACTTCCCAACCGTTGCACGCGAGGATCACGCCCACGATGTTCTTTCCAATGTCGTGCACATCACCTTTCACCGTGGCGAGCAGGACTCTTTTGGAAGCCCCCCCGGACCTCTCCCCTGACCCCTCTCCGGAGGAGAGGGGTACATTCCGTTTCTTCTCCAGCAGGTACGGCTCAAGGTAGGCCACCGCGCGTTTCATCACGCGAGCGCTTTTCACCACCTGCGGAAGGAACATGCGGCCAGCGCCGAACAGATCGCCCACCACGCTCATTCCCGCCATCAGCGGACCTTCGATCACTTTCACCGGATCGAGAAGTTGTGCGCGCGCTTCTTCCGTATCGGCCTCGATGTGATCGGTGATGCCGTGGATCAACGCATGCTTCAGCCTTTCTTCGATCGAGCCTTCGCGCCATGCGGCCTGCTCCTTCGTCTGGGCTGTGGAAGTGCCTTTGAACTGCTCGGCGAACGTGATCATGCGTTCGGTTGCATCGGGCCGACGCACGAACAGCAGATCTTCCACGTGTTCCAGCAATTCCTTCGGAACATCGTCATACAGATCGATCTGGCCCGCGTTCACGATCCCCATGTCCAGACCTTCCTTGATCGCGTGGTAGAGGAATGCTGCATGGATCGCCTTGCGCACCGGTTCATTTCCGCGGAAGCTGAAGCTCACATTGCTCACCCCGCCGCTCACCAACACGCCCGGCAAATTCTTCTTGATCCAACTTACCGCGCGGATGTAATCGATCGCATAACGATCGTGCTCCGCCATCCCTGTGCCAACAGTGAGGATGTTCGGATCGATGATGATATCGTGCGGTGCAAAACCTGCCTTCTGTGTGAGCAGATGGAAGACCCGTTCCGCGATCGCGATGCGCCGCTCGAAGTTGTCGGCCTGGCCTTCTTCATCGAAACACATCACCACCACCGCAGCGCCAAGTCTGCGGATGATCTTCGCCTGACGCAGGAATTCATCCTCGCCTTCCTTGAGGCTGATGCTGTTCGCGATGCCTTTGCCTTGAAGACATTTCAAACCAGCTTCGATCACACTGAATTTGCTGCTGTCCACCATCACCGGCACGCGCGCGATGTCGGGTTCCGCAGCGATCAAATCGAGCAGTTTGCGCATGGCCTGAACGCCGTCGATCAGGCCTTCATCCATGTTCACGTCGATCATCTGCGCGCCGTTTTCCACCTGCTGGCGCGCCACGCTCACCGCTTCATCGAACTTGCCTTCCTTGATCAGCTTGCGAAATACCGAACTGCCCGTAACGTTCGTGCGTTCGCCGATGTTCACGAAGTTGCTTCCCTTGAAGATACGCAAAGGCTCGAGTCCGCTGAACTCAGGGATCGGATCGGCGATCGATTTGATCGGGCGCGGAGCGTGAAGCTGTGCTTCCATCGCAAGCGCCGCGATATGATCGGGCGTGGTGCCGCAACAACCGCCGATCACGTTCACCAGACCATCTTTCATGAACTCGCCGACCAGCCGCGCGGTGACAGCAGCCGTTTCACGGTAATCGCCGAACTGATCGGGAAGTCCGGCGTTGGGATAAACGCTGATACGGCTCGTTGCGCGATCGGCGAGCGCCTGCAGGTAAGGCCGCATCTGTGCCGCGCCCAATGCGCAATTGAGGCCGATGCTGAACAACGGCACATGTTGCATGCTGATCAGGAACGCTTCGATCGTTTGCCCGCTGAGCGTTCGTCCGCTGGCATCGGTGATCGTAACGCTGCACATCAGCGGCACGCGACGGCCGATCTTTTCAAAGACCTCTTCGATCGCGTAGAATGCCGCTTTCGCGTTGAGCGTATCGAAGATCGTCTCCACCAGAAGCAGATCCACGCCACCTTCAAACAGCGCTTCGATCTGTTCCGAATACGCTGCGACGAGATCATCGAAAGTCACCGCGCGGAAACCGGGATCGTTAACTTCCGGACTTAGGCTGGCGGTCTTGTTCGTTGGCCCGATCGCACCGGCGACGAAACGTGGATTCGATGGATCTTTCGCATTGTACGCATCGCAGGCTTCCCGCGCCAGCTGCGCCGATCGAAGGTTCATCTCGCGCACCAGATGCTCGCATTTGTGCTCGGCCTGCGCGATCGAGGTGGCGCTGAACGTATTCGTCTCGATGATGTCGGCACCGGCTTCGAGGTATTGCTCGTGGATGCGCTTGATCAGGTGCGGGCGCGAGATCGAGAGCAGCTCGTTGTTGCCTTTCAGCAGGATCTCGTGCTTTTCCATGCCTTGCGGATGGAAATCCTCCTCGCTCAATCCGAGTCGCTGGATCATGGTGCCCATGGCGCCATCGAGCACAAGGATCTTCTGTTCGGCCAACGCTTCCAGTTGCGCTGTGCGTGAATTCTGTTCTATTATGTCGATCATACTTCGGTACACAAAAAAGCCCCATCCGATGCACCGGATGAGGCCACACGCATTCACGTGGAAACCCGATCGCAGCTCATCTTCTCCGCCTTGTGGCGGAACTGGATTTGGCACCTACCCGCGGATGGGAATGCGGACGGTTGCCAAGGCGTCATAGGGCCAGTCCCTCAACCTTTCTTGATGAACAAGTGGAAAGAACGCGGGTGCGAAGATAGGATGAATGATCATGATGCACCCACGGATCTGCGCGAGGGATAGCAGCGGAAAGCCCGGAGCGAAGCGAGGACTTGGAGCGAATAGCCCGACCCCGCTATCGCTGGTGCTCCGGTGGGCGCAGCCCGAAGCCGATCAATGGCGGGATGCGCCCAAAAAACACCACTCACCCCTGCGCACTCGAGAACTCCCTGAAGAAGCTCACGATCTTCTTGCGGAAAAGCAGGAACATGAGGATATACGGCGCGGCCATGAGATAGAGGATGCCCTTGTTCAGACCTTTGCCGATCGGCTGTGGACCGCCGAGGATCTTTTGGTCACCTTCGGCCACGGCCTTGCACATGGCACAACCCTGCGCGAACAGATCGGCGGGCATCAGTGCGATGACAAGCAAAGTGAAGAGAAGGAGCATTCGGCGATCCACGAAGCAAAGATACGATC
>JAEZDL010000077.1 GCA_023418095.1 Bacteroidota bacterium | reverse complement strand
TCCACGAACACGAGCACGGTCTCCGCTTCGGTGAGCAGCGCGCCTGCTTCATTGTATATATGGTAGGTGAAGTTGATGCGCGCGGTGGGCATTCCTGTTATGGTGGTGCGGATGGTGATGAGATCGTCGTACAACGCCGGTGCGTGGTAGCTGATGTTGAGCGAACGCACGGGCAGCATGATGCCCTGTTCCTCGAGCCGGCGGTACGGAAAACCCAGTGATCGCAAGGCTTCCACGCGGCCTACTTCGAAGTACTGCGCATAGTTGCCGTAGTACACGTAGCCCATTTGATCGGTCTCGCCGTAGCGCACCCGCAGTTGCATTTCGTGCGTGAACATGTGCGAAAGGTAGAAGCGGCGCGGCATACCGGAAAGATGGCGGTATTTGCATAGCACCGCGGATGGCTTAAATTAGAGCGCCGCCCGATCGCCACCACCTTGTTCACCACCCCGCTTCACCGATCACTTCAACACCATGTGCGCATGGTGTTGAAGACGAGCGGTGATGCCATTGCGGCAAGCTGGGCAGCAAGCGCGGCATGTTGCTACAAGCCGCGCCAGACAAGGGTTTCAGCATGGAGCACGCGAAGTGACCTCCATGTAAAAAAATCTTTATCGCAAAACATCGAAGCACATTTTTTTTTCACTTTCTTCGATCCATATTTGCGACCCTCAAGGAGGGTGAACATGTCGCCCACCGATACAACGAGAGAAGCATGCGTACCACCAACCCTAACTCGCTGACCCATCCATGAAGAAGGACCACGAGAAGATCTGGGACAGGTGCCGTGATGTGATCAAGGACAATGTCAGCCAGCAGAGTTTCAAGACCTGGTTCGAACCGATCAAGGCCTTGAGACTGCAGGATAGTGTCCTTACCATACAGGTGCCGTCGCAATTCTTCTACGAATGGTTGGAAGAACATTACATCGGGCTGCTGAAGAAGATCATCAAGAAGGAATTGGGTAATGACGGGCGTCTGGAGTACTCCATCATCATGGAGAACGGCTTCCAGAGCGCCAACCCGTACACTGTGAAAGTGCCGACGAGCAATGCCCGGGAAGTGAAGAATCCCGCCGTTCAACTGCCGATCGATGTGGCGAACAGCCCCATCAAGAACCCGTTCATCATTCCGGGCCTCCGGAAGATAAAGGTGGAAAGCCACCTGAACCCGAACTACTCCTTCGACAATTACATCGAGGGTGATTGCAACCGATTGGCGCGCAGCGCCGGTTTCGCCGTGGCGCAGAAACCCGGCGGCACCGCCTTCAACCCGTTGTTGATCTACGGCGGCGTAGGTCTTGGAAAGACACACCTTGCGCATTCGATCGGGATCGAGATCAAGAGGAACCATCCCGACAAGACGATCCTTTACGTTCCCGCGGAGAAGTTCACCCAGCAGTTCATCGAAGCTGTGAAGAACAACACCGTTGGTGATTTCACGCAGTTCTACCAGATGATGGACGTGCTGATCATCGACGATGTGCAATTCCTCGCCGGCAAGGAGAAAACGCAGGATGTGTTCTTCCATATCTTCAATCACCTGCATCAATCGGGCAAGCAATTGGTGATCAGCAGCGACAAGGCGCCGGTGGAAATGGCCGGCATGGAGCAGCGCCTCCTCTCCCGCTTCAAGTGGGGCCTGAGCGCCGATCTGCAGACGCCAAGCCTGGAGACACGGATCGCGATCCTGGAGAAGAAGATGTATGCCGAAGGCCTCGATCTGCCGAAGGAAGTAGTGGAATACCTGGCTTACAGCATTACCACCAACATCCGCGAACTGGAAGGTGCGATGATCAGTTTGATCGCGCAGAGCTCGCTGAACAAGAAGGCCGTTACGCTCGATCTCGCGAAGCAGATGATCGACAAGTTCGTGAAGAACACGGCGCGCGAAGTGAGCATCGATTACATCCAGAAAGTGGTGTGTGATTACTTCGATCTGCCGATCGAACTGCTCAAGAGCAAGACCCGTAAACGCGAAGTGGTGCAGGCGCGCCAGATCGCGATGTATTTCGCAAAACGCATGACCAAGAGCTCGCTCGCGAACATCGGCGCGCACTGCGGTGGAAAGGACCACGCGACCGTGCTGCATGCATGCCGCACGGTGAACAACCTGCAGGAGACCGACAAGCAGTTCCGCGGTTACCTGGAGGATCTTGAGAAGAAGCTAAGCATCCATTGAGACGAGAACCTGAATGGAGAGAAGGGGCCGCGCAAGCGGCCCTTTTGTTTTGGGGTGTCAGGTGAAAAAGTGAGCCGGTCAGGTCGTCGGGATGGTTCCACATTCTCACTTTTCATCCTTTCACTTTTCACTTCATCTCCCCCGATCTTAGCAGCATGAAGATCCTGATGGTGTGCCTTGGGAACATCTGCCGGTCGCCGATGGCGGAAGGTGTGCTCCGGCATCTGGCGAAAGAGAAAGGCATTGAATTGCAGATCGATTCGGCAGGAACGAACCGCTACCATACCGGCGAACCGCCCGATCCGCGCGCGCAGAAGGCGATGAGGAAATACGGGATCGACATCTGCGACCTGCGGGCGCGAACCATCGAACCGGAGGACTTCAACAAATTCGATCTGCTGCTGGTGATGGACAGGAGCAATTATCGTGATGTGACGAAGCTTGCCCCGAACGATGAAGTGAAGAAGAAGGTGAAGCTGCTGATGGACCATGTGCCGGATCATGCTTTGCGTGAAGTGCCCGATCCGTACTATGGTGGTGAAGAAGGGTTCGATCGGGTGTACGAGATGCTCGTGGAAGCATGCAATGCGCTGTTGGAAGATGTCCGATCGAAGTAAGCCGACACTCCATTTGTTGCCCGTGTGGCTTGGCGAAGCCGGAGGCGTTGAACAATTGCCGCCGGAGAACATCGCAGTGGCCGCGCGTGTGAAGTTGTTCTTCACCGAGAACGAGAAGACGGCGCGGCAGATGCTTCGGCGCATGGTGCCAACGGTCGATCTCCAGTCGTTGGAAATGCACCGGCTCGATAAGGATTCCGATCGAAGTGATCTGAAGGTGATGATCGAACGGCTGCGGCATTTCGGCGAAGGCGCGATCATAAGCGAAGCGGGAATGCCGGGCATCGCCGATCCAGGTGCCTTGCTGGTCATGGAAGCCCACCGCCAGGTGATCGATGTTTCACCGCTCACCGGGCCGAGTTCGATCTTCCTTGCGCTGGCCGCATCGGGCTTGAGCGGACAACAGTTCACCTTCCATGGATACCTGCCGCGTGAAGCCAACGATCGCAGGGTAGCGATCAGGAAATTGGAAAGCGATGCGTTGAGAACAGGCGCGGCACAGCTCTTCATTGAAACACCTTACCGCAACGATGCGATGTTCGCGGACCTGCTGAAATATTGTGGCCGCGAGATCCTGCTAACGCTTGCGATCGATCTGACACAACCGGACAGTTTCGTGATGACGCTCCCGATCGATCAATGGAAGAAATGGAAACCGGTGATCGGGAAGCGGCCGGCGGTATTCATTCTTGGCAGGTAATAGAATTGTTCATAACGATCGTGTTAACTGGCTCCCTTGCGGGATGTTGCGTAAAGGATAGGAGCGGAAAGCGCGCAAGCGAGCGGAGCGAGTGCGTACTTGCAGCGGATAGCCTGACCCTTGTTGCGCCGCGCAACATGGGATACGCCCAAAAGAACGATCACATCATTTTTCCAGGACGTTCCACCGATTCGAGGCGCACGGTGTAAAGCACGGGTGTGTATGGCGCGATCATACCTTCCACCCCTCGCGCCCCGAATGCGTGATCCGAGGGCAGGAAGAATTCGCCCTCCTGCCCTTCGCGCAAAAGTTTGATCGCGATCTCGAGACCGTTGATCACCTGGCCCTTGTCGCCGAAACGGAACGTGAGCGGACCGCCGTTGCGCTCGGAACTATCGAAGACCGATCCATCTTCAACGAGCTTGCCGGTATAGGAGATGGTGACGATCTCGCCTGGCTTCACCGCATTTGTATCCATCGCGATGCCTTGGATCGCATAGTGCAGGTCGCTCGTTCCCCATTGCAGCCAATTGGTGCCGAGCCGATCGATGAATTCGAATGTGAGCTTCTGTTCGTACGCTTGCGGATCTTCTCTTCGCAGCCGCTCAGCTTCGGCTTCCATCATGGCCGCCGTCCGGATCGATAGCATGGATACCTCTGTGCGCAACGCACCATATTTCGTCAGTTGCAATGTATCCTCCGCGATCAGTGTGCTCCAGGGAAGGAGCGCTGGCGAAGTGATCAGGCTCATGCTGTCACCTTCGTGCATTCGGATCAACAGTTCATCGAACGCGCTTTCGCGAAGATCGGCCACCGCGTACCATTGGTCGGTGCTGAAGAGCGATCCGGGTGCGGCCTCAACTTCCGAGATACGCAATCGCATGAGCACGCTGTCGCCATCGCGTGCAAGCCGATCGCCTTCGCCCAGCATGTAGAGCCGCAGGTGCAGATCCTCGCCGATCTTCTTGTAGTGCGGATAGGGCGATCGGTCGCAACCACTAAGGATCGCAACCAGGAAAAAACCGATCGGAAAGATCCGTGACATCATCGATCCCCGATCCTTTCACCGCTCACTTTCGCAAGCCCGATATGGTAGATCACGGTGCTGCGCATGGGGATCTTCTTTTGATCGCCGATCAACCCGTGTGCGCGATACGATGGAATGATGATCACCGCACTGTCGCCAGGCGACATCAGTTGGATCGCTTCATGGAGGCCGCTCTCCACATCATCCATCTCCACTTTGAACGATTCGGGTTCGCCCTTCCGGCTCGCGTATGCGGTGTCGCCGCTCATGAGCAAGGCCGAATAATTCACGATCGCCCATTGGCCGGGCTTTGCCTTCTCTCCTTCCCGATCACGCATCATCTGGTAACGCACACCGGTTCCCGTGGATCTCATTTCATACCCATAACGGCGCACGTATAGATCGATATCATGGTTCTCCAGCTTGATCGCGTCACGGTTCTCCTGGATCATTTCCTCCTGCGTGCGTGGCACGCGCCGATCCACTGCGGGGGCGCGGCCATCGTTGCCGCCACACCCGAGCACCGTTATGGTGAACGCTATCGCGAGGGCCTTTATCATTGATGTTGTTGCATGAATGCAGGGAGAAGCGAAACGAATCTATCGATCGCTTCCTTCATCGTTTCCTTTGTCTGGCCGCCCGCCGCGTTGATGTGTCCGCCGCCCTCGAAATGATCCTTCATCAATTCGTTCACCGGCAGATCCCCTTTCGATCGCACGCTGATCTTGATGCCGTCGGCACGTTCCATGAAGAACGCGGAAAGCCTGATACCGCTTATGCTGAGGCCGTGGTTCACGATCCCTTCGGTATCGCCGGGCTTATAATTGAATCTCTCAAGATCATCCTTCGAAAGCCAGAAGATAACTGCGAGAAGATCTTCTCGTACATCCATTCGTTGATCCAGCGTGAAGCCGAGCAATTTCAACCGGTCCACGCTGTTATCATCCATGATCGAGCTGTGCACACGATCGATATCCACGCCTTTATCCATGAGATCCGCAGCTGCGCGCATGGTGTGCGAAGTGGTGCTGCGGAAACGGAACGATCCGGAATCGGTGACCATTCCGGTATACAGGCAGGTGGCCGCATCAAGATCGATGAAGTCCCTGTATCCCATCTGCACGAGTACATCGAAGATCATCTGGCAGGTGGAACTCGCGGTTGCATCGGAAATGGTGATGTCCGCGAAATCCTCCGGTTCCTGGTGATGATCGATCACGACCTTTTTCTTCGCTTTCCGGATCGGACCTTCCAGATCGCGCACGCGATCGGCGCGGTTGAAATCCAGGCAGCACAGCAGACCGGCCCCCGCGATGATCGAGGCCGCCTTCTCCTTATCGGATTCGAACACCACGATCGCTTCGGCGCCCGGTAGCCATTGCAGGTATTTCGCCGGCGTGTTCGGCATGATCACGGTGACCTCCTTTCCGATCGCCCGCAACACATGGGCGAAGCCGAGGCTCGATCCCATGGCATCGCCATCCGGGTTGTGGTGCGAAACGATCGCGATGGTGCGCGATCGTTGAAGCGTACGCTTCAATGCATCGATGGAGGTGGCAGGTGCTGAAGTCGTCGAACTCATACGGCCGCAAAGGTAGCCGGTGGAGCCGATGCCTTCCGATCACGAACGCTCCAGTTCCCTGAGCAGATCCTCGATATCGAGATGGCGGGTGTACATGTTCAGCGAACCATCCGCGTTGTGTGGCCACAGCTCTTTCGGCCGGTCCCAGTACAGTTCCACGCCGTTCCCGTCGGGATCATCGAGGTAGAGCGCTTCGGAGACACCGTGATCGGAAGCGCCCGTGAACGGATAGCCTTTGGATCGCAACCGATCGAAGATCGCAGCCAGATCGCGGCGCGTGGGATAAAGGATAGCGGTGTGGAAAAGGCCCGGAGCATTCTGCGGCGCAGGTTCGGAACCTTTGCTGTACCACGTGTTGAGACCGATGTGGTGATGATATCCGCCGGCGGAGATGAAAGCCGCCTGATCGCCGTAGGTGGTGGTGATCTCGAAACCGAGCAGGCCGCAATAGAAATCGATCGCGCGCTGCAGATCGGCGACCTTCAGATGAACATGGCCGATGTGTGTGGTGGCCGGGAGACGGTAATCATCCATTTTCAATTCTCGGCAAGTTCCTTCACTCTTACTTATGATGGATCGGAAAATTAAGGTCGTGGGATGAGGATCGATACTTCAGCCGGATCAAAAACCGATCCCCACGTGAAGTCCCAGGCTGATGTGGATGTCCTCCGGATCGTATGCGAACTCCAGCACCGGCCCGAGATGCACATCGCCGAGCTGGAACTCGTAGGTCGCCTCGGCGTGAACGGCGAACGCTGCATGGTCCGGTTCTTCGTCTTCCAGCGTAACGCCAGGCGCAAGGATGAAACTGATCGCATCAACCCGATAGCTCACCACGGCGCTGTAGGTATTATGGCCATGTTCATCGAAGATGCGCTCGTAACCAAGGCCGTAGCCGAGGCGCGAGTGCAAAAGGTTGCGCACGTAATGCAGGTGCAATCCATAGCTCACGCTCTTTTCCTTCACGAAATAGACCGGTGCGTTCGCTATGCCGATCTCGTTGCGATGTTCGTGGTGATGTTCGTGGCCATGGTGATCGTCCTGTGCGAGCGTGCGTGCGCAGCAGATCAGGAGCAGGAAGAGCAACGGAAGTCTCGCCAGGATGAAGTCGGTGGATCGGAACATCGGGCGGCAAAGGTAGGATCAGCGGGAAGCAGCGCATTCATCCTTCACTCGATCCACAATAGCTGCGCCATGATCAATTTCGTATCTTCCGGGTAAATATTGAATTCGTGGGCCGATATTTGTGGTGATCGAGCCAAATCCGTCCGCCATGCGAAAGATCATACTCATCTCCCTGCTGACATTGCCTTCGATCAGCAAAAGCATGCATGTGGTAGTGCACACGCGCGATCGCGAGGTGGTGAAATACATCTGCGAGGATCGCGCGGATGAAAAGGATGCACTTGCGCACCGTACCATCGTTCGTTTCGGTGGAAGTGTGACCTGGCATGGCGTGGGCGGCGTTGCACCATATACAGTGATCGACATTGAGCGTGATGCGCTTGGCAATGTGTGCATCACGGCAATGGATGCCATGGGATCGATGGCGACCGGTTGCGGATTGATGATCGAACGCACGCATATCGTCGCCATGGAGTGCGGAAAGGAACCAGTTCTCGATAGCTGCAGCATGCGTATGCCGGAGGTGACCAATTCAACGATCTGCTCGATCTACCGGCCAGATCCAGAACCCGATCCGCGCACCGATCGGCCTAACAAGGAGGATCGCAAGGGCGACAGGGAACCGAAGCCGCGCGAATGGACGGATCGCAGAACGGTCGATCGCGATGTGCGCGATCCCAAGCCATCCCCGCGCCCTACGGCCACTCATGATCGAGGCACGCGCACTGGCAGCCGCGGCATCTACCGCGATGCACGTCCGGTGGATCGTAACATCAGTTCCGGTGGATCAGGCTCACGTTCCGGGAATTCTTCAAGCGGATCTCGATCAAGCGGAAGTTCCGGTGGATCGGGATCACGCAGTTTGATCCATCAACATTACGGTAACACAGGGCGCTGATCAGCGCACCACGGCCAATCGCTGGCTCTTGAAGCCTTCGTCCTGGATCTTCAACAGATAGATCCCGGCTGGAAGGTCGCTCACATCGTACCAGCGCTGCTTTCCAGCGCCAAGCCGGATCCGCTTCATCCAGCGGCCATCGGCGGTCATCAGGTCCAGATCAAGATCGCGATCGCTCACGTTGCGGATGTTCACTCCGCTACCTGCCGGATTCGGCCAGATCTGCAACGCCTCGATCAACGGAACAGCGAATTCCACCGCTACGACCTGCGAATGACTTGAGGTCCCATCGAGATCCACCTGATGGAGCCGGTAATAATTCACGCCATCGATCGGCTCGGTGTCGATCAATTCATACTTGATCATGTGGGTGGAATTGCCTGCGGCTTCAACCCTTCCGATCACGCGCCAGCCGCCGTCTTCGCTCCTGCGTTCCACATTGAAATGGCTCGTGTTGATCTCCGAAGCGGTGATCCATTCCAGCAGAACATCGGCTTCGCGCTTGCTGCCGGTGAAGCTGATCAATTCGATCGGCAAAGGCGAAGAGGTGAAATATGCGGTGATCGTATCCGACGTAAGCAGTTGCAGCCAGGTGCTCGGATCGAGGAGGTCCTGGCCTGCGTAGTTCTGATCGATCTCCCAATGTGAGAAGAACGAATTCGCGCCGGGGATCGCTTCGAAGGCCATTTCAGCGCCACCGAACCACACGCCGGACCATGGACCTTCGGGGATCACCACGGTATTCACCTGCACGGCGCCATCACCCACGATCTGCACTACAAGTTCATACGGACCGCTGATCGGGTACACGTCATCAAAGCAATCCACGATCTGGTCCATCACGATGTTCCAGCGGGTGCAGTTGAAGTTGCGGATATCCTGGATATTCTGCTGCCATGTGGCCATGTTCCCTCCCCAGCGTGTGAAATGCGCAGGCATCTCGGGAAGCATGTTGTTCTCGAATTGATCGAGCAAAGCGTTCAGCGTATCGCAATGCAAGGCGGTATTCAGCAGATCGGCGTAGCGGTTCACGTAGCTCCAGAAGAAATCCTCGTTCTCGAGCAATTTCTTGTAGATGATCGCGTGACCGTTATTGGCGCCGGAATTCTGGAACATGTTCTGCATGTTGCACACGGTGTTCACCCCTGCGCCTGTTCCGCCGGGCCAGCCGGTGTAGTTCTGGCCAAGATCGGCGATGTTGTCCATGTCCCACAATGCATAGCGCCACTTCACGCCCGGCGGTGCATTGCCCCGCCACCACATGGTGTTCCAGTTCAGCCAATCGCTGTTCACCATGAAGGTGTTCAGGATGAAATTGTCGATGAAGTTCTCCTTGTCGATCTGCGTGAGCACATAATCATAATTCGCCTGGATCGATAGGTCATTCGTGTTCACGAAATTGAAGAGCGCGTTCCAGCCGGCATTGCTTCCGTTCTCAACCACCAGTCCTCCCCAGTATTCCAACATATCGATCGAATATTCGTCCTGGCCGTAATAGTATTCCGTGTATTCATCATCAACGCGCTCGCGTATCTCATAAACGCCCCAGTATCCACCGTTGAAATAGGTGATCTGGTGGTTGTATGTGCGCTCATCGAGATCGAGTCCTCCTTTCTGACTCGCCGTCTGGATCCAGCCATCGCGCAGGTGCGCCGATCCGAGATAATTATGGAACGGATAATTGTCCGATCCCGCGGCTTTGCAGATCACCGTACCGTACTTGGTGCGATCGGTGTAGGCTGAAGGGAAGAGCGGATAGTCGATCTCGTTGGCCGTGCCGAACTGATCGCGCGTATGGATGCGGAAACCGCGCTGCGGAAAGGCCCAGGAATCATTTCCATGACGGCGGATCTCTCCATCCAATTCGAATTGAAAGGCTCCGTTCTCATCGAAATATTCCACGCTCACGATCTGATCACCCGCCGAGAATGTTCCGTTCGTGATGTAGTTCACCTGGCCGCTCACGCTCATGACAGGCACGGTGTGCGGCGGACGTATGAAATACGTGTTGGTCTCAACGAAGCTGTTGCGAAGAATGGGGTCGGAAGTGAAGGCAGCTGCACGAAGGACCGTTGTGGCCGCCAGGTTGATCGGCCCGCCGTAGATCGGTGAGGTGATCGTGGGCGCGAGTCCATTCGTGGTGTACCGGATCACACTGCCCGGTTCGTTGTTCACGATGGATACGGATTGGGCACCGGGATAGAACCCTGCTTCCACCGTGAAGGTGGGCCTGTTCGCATACCGATCGAACGTGTTGCTGTTCGCGGTCCCCGGGGTCGGTGCCGTGGACTTTCCCCAGACAAGGCCTCCGCTCACGAGCCTTGCGTGGCTGTGGTTCCGTTGTGTCTGCGTGAGCAGTTTGTAGGAATCAA
>JAEZDL010000075.1 GCA_023418095.1 Bacteroidota bacterium | reverse complement strand
CCTGGAGGTCTCCCGATCCATCAACAACAGCGTCGAGCAATCGGACCTGTTGCATCTGTACGCTTCCATCATGAAGGAGCAACTGGGCATAACCAGGCTCACGCTCTTCGTGAATTCCGATGGCTGGCAGTGTGCCCTTTCCTACGGCGCGGGCGATCACAGTGCCGAAGTGGATGTGGAACATGCGTTCGGCCGCTACAGGGATATCCAATTGATCGGATCGGAAACGGCCGGTAGTCTTGGAGCTTTCGATGTCGCGGTGCCGGTGTACCATCGCGAACGGCCGCTGGCCTTCCTGCTGATCGGCGATATCGATGAAGAGGAACAGGGCATGAGCCCGGCTGTGAAGCACCTCAATTTCATCCAGACGCTCACCAACCTGATCATGGTGGCCATGGAGAACAAGCGGCTGGCGCACCAAGCGCTGCTGCAGGAGCGCGCCCGCCGCGAGCTGGAACTGGCCGCCGAGATGCAGAGCATGCTGGTGCCCCGCGAACTGCCCGACAACGACCGCATGCAGGCGGCCGGGTGGTACCAGCCGCACAGCGAAGTGGGCGGCGATTACTACGACCTGATCCCACTGAACGCAGACGAACTGCTGCTCTGCGTGGCCGATGTGAGCGGCAAGGGGAGCGCGGCTTCACTGCTCATGAGCAACTTCCAGGCGAGCCTGCGCGCACTGGCCCGCCACGCCAATGTTCCTCTCGCAGATCTGGTGCACGATCTGAACGAACGGGTCTATGCCAATGCGCGCGGTGAGCGCTTCATCACCCTGTTCATCGGCCGCATGGATCTGCGCACGCGGCAACTCGAGTTCATCAATTCGGGGCACAACGATCCGCTGATGTTCAACAATGGCGCGATCACACCATTGCATGATGGCAGCATCGCATTGGGAATGATGCCGAAGCTTCCCTTCCTGAAACATGGCTCTATATCACTCCCCGCCCAGACCACCATTCTGTGCTACACCGATGGACTTGTGGAGCAGGAGGATGTGTACGGCAACTCCTTTGAGACCGATCCGCTGAGAACCGTTCTCGTGGAGAATGCGGTGAAGGGACCTGCCGAAGTGATACAGGCATTACGCGCGGCGTTCGAACAGCATCGCGGCGGCAATGCCTACCTGGATGATATCGCCGTGCTGGCCTGCAATTTCGGCTGAGCCGGATACTTCAGATCGAGCAGTACCACGAGCGCAGTGAAAGCCCAGAAGGGTACGGATGCCTTGTCCGTATCGAGAAAGTTGTTGAGCGCGCCATGCAGATAATATGTGATCAATCCCAGGTAAACCGCCATCAACAAGGCTCGATCCCTTCCTTTGGGCATGCGCGCATAAAGGCGAAGCGTGATCACCGTGGTGATCACGACCAGCGCGACCATCAACGCCAGCCCGATCGCACCCTGCTCGGATAGCGGCCCCAGATATTCACTATGCGCGTTGCCCTGCACTCCGAAGTTGGTGCTTATGATCGTAAGATCCTCCGAAGCCTGGAACGGTGCATACTGGAACATGTAGGTCCCCGGGCCCCAACCGAAGATCGGCCTCTCCTGCCACATGCGCACCGCGGAATTCCAGCGGTTGATCCGCTCCAGGTTGGATGCATCGCTGGATATGTTGGAGATCGAGCGCACATGTTTGCCGATATCGTCCGAAGATTCCTCGCGATTGCGTTCCATCGCGATGGTGATCTGATCGAAATTCACAAGCACCACCACTCCACCGATCAATAGCATGGTCATGATGGACCATGCGGGTATGCGCAGGCGCATCACCAGGAACACCATGAATGCGCCCACCAGGCTGAGCCATGCCGCACGGGTGTACGAGAAGATCAAGCCCAGCACCAGCACGATGAAGACGGTGAACGCGATCGTTCGTTGCGTGGCGGTGTTCCCTTTCATCAGGATCGCCATGAGACCGAAAGGAATGAAGAACGCGATGATCGCACCGTAGCTCGTATGGTCCTTGAAGAACGGGCTCATCACCCAATGCGCTGGATCTTGCGCGAATCCATGTTCGGCATGGTTGATCAGCGTATAGATGATCACCACACAAAGGCCGGCGAGGTAGGCCCATATGAACCGGTGGATGTTGCGCGGCTCTTCGAACAGCCGCGTGATCATGAGGTACATGGTGGTAACGAACCACAACCTCGCGATGAAATACTTGAACGAGACCATGGGCATGGAACTGGGAATGATGCACACCAGCATCCAGACCAATTGGGCCATCACAACGAACGTGATCGGATGCTTCCACACGTTCTGATCGATCACGTTTCGCTCCAGCCCGATCTTCAACAGGAAGAGAAGCATCAACCCCACCAGGATCGGTTCGGTGGGCAGGGCGATCCCTACGCCACCGATATCGAGTTCCTCCAGATTGATGGAAAGCGGTGTGGCGAACGCGATGAAGATCAGCAGCCGATCCACCGCGGTGAACATCGCCCACGCGATCAGCAGCGCCACCGGCAGCAGATTGAGCCAGAAGAATTCGCGCGACATCAGGAAAAGATCCGCCAGCACGAACACGATGCAGGCGACCGCCACCCAGTTCCGTTGTAGCGCAGCGACCATCTCAGATCGCCCGATCGCGCCAGTAGAGCAACAGGAAACACAGGAACATCACCGAAAGCGTGGTGGTCGAAACGATCAGCCAGCGGATCGGATACACTTTCTTGTCGCTCACCTCCGGATAGATGATCGTATTCGTGTAGGTGAGCTCCTTGGTCACATCGCTGATCACCTGCTCATATTCGGTGAGCAACCGGTCGTAGTTCGCGCGAAAAAGATCGCTCAGTTCGCTGAGCTGGCGGAATTCACCACCTTTCTGCTCCAGCGCCGTGATCTTCGCCTGCACTTCGTCCATACGCGACCTGGGTACGCCTTCCTGCACCATGCGCACATAGCCTTTCGTAAGCTCGCGCACCTGGCTTTCGTAGGAAAGGATCCCTGCTTCATTGCGTAACTGCTGCAACCGCCGCTCAACGGAATCGAGCTTTTCGCGCTCATGTGCGAGCGCCCGTTCGGAGATCCTCAGGATCTCTTCGCTCTTTTCCCTTTGAAGCCTTCGTGCCAGCAGGTTCACCTGATCGAGCATCATGCTCACCATGTCCCGCGCCCGGCGCGGATCCTCGTCCACCACCTCTATCTGTACGGATTCATACCGTGTCTTGGTGATATCCACCCGGTCGGCGTATTCGTTGTACAACGCATGATATCCACCCGCCGATCCGGTATCCACATCATACACCTTCAGCAGGTCGAAACGCGCGATCAACGAGTCGCGGATGCTGTTGCTCTCCAGCAGTTGCAGCAACTGATCGGTCCGGGTCTCGATCGAATAGCTGTTGAGGTTCACCGGATAGACGGTGGCGGTGGACCTGTAACGCGGTCTTATGAACGTTGGCCCGCTGAATATCGCGGAAAGCACCAGCGCGATCGCGCCCACGGCCAGGATCGGCTTCCACCCATCGCGCAACACGTTCAGCGATCCACGAAAACCCAGGTCCTCATCGATCCGATCCGCATGGGCAGGTCGCTTCCGAGCCGGATCCTTCACTCCGATATCATCTCTCATGTGCGGGCCGGATCTTTTTGATGTTCTCCTGAACAACGATCAGGAGCAATGCCAGCAGGAATGCTGATACGGCGCTGATCGCGACGAAAAGCCAGCGGATGGGGTAGCTCTTCTTGTCGGCAGGCTGCGCTTCGTTCACCACGAACTTGTGCGGCATGTCGTTCTCCAGGTCCGCACGTGCCATTTCCAACTTCATCTTCAGGAATGTGAGCCTTTCCACTTCGTTGATCAACCGATCCTGCAGGAGCACGTACGTACCGCCAAATTCAGCCAGTGTCTTGAACCGATCCTCGATCTCGCCGATCGCGCGCTGATCGCCTTTCAGGATCGCCGCGCCGAGGTATTCGTTGTACCGCTCGGTCTGTGTGTGGTAATCGTGTATGCCCAGCTGGCGGAGCCCGCGCATGCTGTCGCTCATCTGCGCGATATCGGCCTCCAGGCTTTCCACCTTTCTCTTCACGATCTCGAAACCGCGGCCCGCGCGCTCGTAGGCCATCTCCTTCCAAACGGTATCCACCTGCGCCGCGATGAAGTTCGCCATCTGCGCCGCGCGTTCCGGATCTTCATCCAGCACCTCCACCCGAACGCTGCCGTAACGCGTGCGTTCAAAGGTCACGTAGTTCTCATACGCATCGGCCAGCTCAGTCTTCCGGTGCTTGTCGTCCTTGTCGATCCCGTAAACGGTATAGAGATCGAACCGATTGGCGACCCGGTCGCGGATCTTCACCGAATGCAGGATCTGCATCAGCTGTTCGCTGTCCTCCTCGTCTCCCAGCGCCAGAATGTCGTCACGGCCGGTGACCTGGTTGTTCAAAAGCGATTTTGAAGCTGAATTGGTGACCGCCGGGAACATCACCACTTCGCTCTTGAAGAGCGGATCCACCACGAAAGCGGCTATCGCGCCCGCAAGCGCACCGAGCAAGGTGATCGCCAGGATGAATTTGCGCCGGGCCCAGAGGAAGATCACCAGATCGAAGGAGGGCTCGTTCGATACTGCGATCGGTGTGGAGGGCACCGTTGGCTTCAGTCCCGATCGGAATTGGGTCGTGCCCGGCTGGCGTCCTGTGGTCTTAATGATCTTCGGTTCGTCTGTCGAAGGCATGCAACAAAGGTTTTAGGCCGATCAGGCCCGTCAAGAAAGCCCACAAAAGTGAGAATATGAAATAGAAGATCGCCGATCCGATCGGATCTTTCCAAAGATGATCGAGCAACAGGAACGCACCGAGCAGCCCGGAAGCATACAGAGCGATCCGCGCAATTACCGATGAAAGTGCCCGGATCTTGAAGAATTTGACCGCCAGAAAAACCTGGATCACAGCCGTAAGTACCTGGGTACCAAGGCTCGACCACGCCGCTCCTTCGGCCTGCATACGCGGGATCAGGATCAGGTTGAGAAGGATGTTGAGCACCGCACCGCCCGCCGCCATCCAATTGAGCGCACGCAAACGGCCGCCGGCCGTGAGCAATGTTCCGAAGATATAGGTGGTCGCCACCGCCACGAAGCACCAGATCAACACGGCGAACGCCGGCGCGGATAGATCCGTATGCTCGGTGTAGCGCAATTCCATGATCTGTTCCGATCGGAAACAACCGTATATCGCGATCGGTATCGCTCCCGCCATCACCAGCTTGAAAGCCGTGAACGCGAGCGGGGTCACATCATCCTTCTGTTTCAGCATGCGGCTGAACATCGGGAGAAGTAATCCTGCAAAGAGGTAACCAAGCATGTTCAACGCCTCGAAGAAGCGGAAACCCTGCATATAGATCCCCGCATGCAGATCGCCCGAGATCCGCTCCAGCATCAGCGTATCGATCCGGTAATAGAAGGTCATCAGCAAGATCAGCAAGGCGTACGGAGAACTCTGGCGAAGCATCACCAGCCCGATAGGTGATCTCAGGTTCAGCTTCGATCCTTCCGAAAGCCGCAATACCATGGCCAGCGCCACGAGGAATGTGATCGCATAAGCGCCCGTTTGCGCCCACACGAACCATTCGATCCGGAATTCCCCTTCCCTGCCCCACAGAAGCCAGCCGATCACGCCGATCAGCAGGGACCGATCCAGCACGCTCAGGAAACTATCCTGCCTATAGCGCTGGGCACCCGCGATATTGCTTCGCAAATAAAGGATCGACGCGACGAGTACCTGGTTGAAGATGAGCCAGCCGAGCAACTGCAGCTGATGGGCGGAATATCCGAGCCACAGACCGGCAAGCGCGGTGATCGCCGCATAGATCAGCGCGAGCAACAACCGGATCCCCGCGATATGCCCAAGGTATTTTCCGAGCAGCTGCGTATGCTGCGCAATGTTGCGCGTATTGTAATTCGTGATCCCCAGATCGAGGATGATGTTGAGCAGGAAACTGAGGCTCAGCAGCGCCGCATACGTCCCGTATTCAGCCGATCCCACGGCATCCTGCACACCGGCATCGATCCCCAGGATATAGAACGGCTTCACCAACAGGTTCAGCAGCAGCAGCAGCGCCAGGTTGGTGATGAATGTCCGTTGCATCCGGCTGCGAAGATGGCAGCTTCAGTGCGATCTGTGCAGTTTTACCTTTTGGGCGTGCCCCTCTGTCCCGCAGTACTGCGGGACAGAGGGTCGCGCTCTTCGCTTTAGCTGCCTTGCCTCAGCGGCCGAATGCGCGGCTGCGGTGGCTTCCTGCGGTCGCCTCCTCGCGCGTGCATTGGCAACGCTTCGGCTGCGGCAGGCTGCCGCTGCGATCGCTCACGCAAGATCCCATCCAAACACACAGTACCACTTCCCGAACCTTTCACTCCGCTTCACCACCTTTGCCGCCCATGCGCATCGCGGTGAACACCCGGCTATTGCTTCCCGGCAAGCTCGAAGGCATCGGCTGGTTCACCCATGAAACGCTTTCTCGCATCGTACAGGCGCAACCCGAATATGAGTTCACGTTCATTTTCGATCGGAAATTCGATCGGCGCTGGATCTATGGATCCAACGTGAAAGGGATCGTGCTTCCGCCGCCTACGCGCCATCCGCTTCTCTATCGCGTCTGGTTCGATCATGTGCTTCCGTGGTACCTCGATCGCAACAGGTTCGATGCGTTCATCAGTCCCGATGGATTCCTTCCGCTTCAAAGCTCGATCCCTTCTCTCGCGGTGATCCATGATCTGAATTTTGAGCATTATCCAGAGGATCTGCCAAAAGCCTACAGCAATTATTACAGAGGCTATTTCCCGCGTTTCGCCCGACGCGCCGATCGGATCGCAACGGTGAGCGAGTTCTCGAAAAATGATATCGCCAAAACATACGGTATCGATCCAGGCAAGATCGATGTGGTGTACAACGGGATCGGATCGAAGTTCCATCCATTGGAACCTGCCGCGAAACAGGAAGCACGCGAGCGTTATGCGCAAGGTGCGCCGTACGTGATCTGTGTGGGTTCGCTGCATCCGCGCAAGAACATCGCACGCTTGCTCACGGCTTTCGATCGAATGGTGAACAGCCACGATCTGCCGCACCGCCTGGTTATCGTTGGTGAAAGTTTCTGGTGGGATGATCGCATGAAGCAGGCTTGGAATGAAGTGAAACAAAAGGACCTGATCCACTTCACCGGGCGCCTCGATCAGGGATCGCTTTGCAATGCCTTGGGGGGCGCTGAAGCCCTGGCGTTCGTGAGCTATTTCGAAGGTTTCGGGATCCCGCTCGCAGAAGCCATGCGCTGTGGCGTTCCGGTGCTCACTTCCGATCGAACAAGCCTGCCCGAGATCGGCGGCGATGCCGCACTCTATTGCGATCCATTCGATATGGATGACATTGCCAATGGATTGCATCGCGTGATCACCGATCAGGAATTGCGCGAAGGAATGATCGAACGTGGTCTGATCCGATCGCAACGCTTCACTTGGGAGAATGCAGCTGCCGATCTCTGGAAAAGTTTCCAACGGATGATGGCCGCTCCGAAGCAGGATCGGAAGTGATCTTTTCAACGATCGCCTCCGTTACACGCGATCACTTCTACTTTCGCTGCGATGGCGCTTTCGCCGCAACATACCAAAGGTCTGCTGGAAGCGGGCTGCGATGAGGCCGGCCGCGGTTGTCTCGCAGGTCCGGTCGTCGCCGCTGCGGTGATCCTTCCGCCACGCGTGCGTTTGCCAGGCCTGGACGATAGCAAGAAGCTCGATGCCGGACAACGCGCTGAACTGCGGATCCTGATCGAAGAACGCGCACTGGCGTGGTCCGTTGCGCTGGCAACTCCGGAGGAGATCGATCGGATCAACATCCTGCATGCTTCATTTCTTGCGATGCACCGCGCGATCGCGGCGTTGAAATTGGTGCCGCAACAATTGCTGATCGATGGGAATCGATTCAACCCATATCCTTCGATCCCGCATGTTTGCATCATTGAAGGCGATGGAAAATTCCGCAGCATCGCGGCGGCGAGCATTCTCGCCAAAACGCATCGCGATGCGATGATGGCGGATCTGCACCAGCAGCATCCGCAATACAACTGGCTTTCGAACAAGGGCTATCCCACCGTGGATCATCGATCCGTGCTGGATGCGATCGGCCCCACCGAGCATCACCGCCAGAGCTTCCGCCTCAGCTACTGGGAAGAGCTGGAGCATTCCTGATCCTGTTCACACGCTGGTGTGCAAACGGGTGTTGGCCATGCCGCACCGGCCAAAGGATCGCAGATACTTTTGATCGCTGCACATGCGAAGGATCATCACTGTTCTCCTACTTCTTGCGATCGCCGTTTCGGCGGTTTGGCTGCTGTGGGACTGGAGAAAGGATGTTTCCTCCCGTACCGATCCATGGCGCGCGATCCCCGACAATTCCGCGGTGGTGATCTCCATTCCCGATGCATGGAACACGTGGGACCGGTTCACGCACACATCCCAGCTCTGGAGCGCTTTCGAACAGATCCCCGCATTCGCTTCGGCCGGCAGGTTGATGGCGCGCACGGTCGAACGCATGCATGATGATGCCGCGCTTCGAACCGCGCTAACCGATGCTTCCATGCTGGTATGCCTTCTTCCCGGAGACGATCCAGGCAGCCGCGCGGTGTTCATCGCAACGCCAGGGAGCGAAGCGGAGACCCCCTTATCGGCGTTCTCGGAATTGATCGGGCTGGATGCCGCATCGAAGAACAGTCTGCTCAAGGGTGATATCATCAAAGTGAAGCCCGATACCGCGCTTCCTTCGCTCTCCCTCTGTTTGCGCGACCGGCTCTGGCTCATGTCCACTTCCACCGAAGCGATGGATGAAGTGCTCCATCAACTGGACCATCCTTCCGCGCTGTTGCAGGACAGTCTTTTCCTTGCGGTGCGCGGTACTGTGGGCGGTGGTGCAGATGCACATGTGCTGATCAACGTGCAACATGCGGCTCAACTGCTCGATCGGTGGTTCGATCCACCCCTGATGGAAGCGGCCCGCATGCCTGCCGGCTGGGCCGCACTTGACGTGCGCGCGCGACCAGATGCATTGCTTTTGAGCGGCCTCTTTGCTCCGGCGGCTGAAGATGCGGATCTGCGATCATTGCGCAGCCAGGGTACGGGCCGCGTGAACATCGATCGCGTGCTGCCTGCGCATGTCACCGCACTGGAGGTCTGGCATGTGATCGATCCGGCGAACATGTACCCTGGCAGTGGTGCGGATCCTGGATCGCTTACGGCGCTCACTTCCTGGATCGATGGTTCGGCCGGCCATGCGCGAGCCTTGGAGGAACATGGTGCCCAAATGGAATGGGCCATTTTCCAGACGGGCGACATCGATCTGGCGACCACTTCGATCGCTTCGCTCTGCGATCCCGCGGCCGGGTGTGTTCAGCAGGAATATCGCGGGAACCTTCTCCAGCAATTGCCCGCCGGGAACGGCCTCAAAGGGATCTTCGGTGATCGCTTCGCCGCGTTCGATAGCGCATGGTGGACGATCCTTGGCGACATGGTGATCTTCTCCCCAGGTACCGACGCGTTGAAACTTTCGATCGATGGCTGGAACGATGGCGATCCGCTGGCGGTGGAACCGCGGGGCGCTGCCTGGGAACAGCAGATCACCAGTTCGTTCGGGCGCATGGTACGCGTGGATGTGGGCCGATCGAAGGATATGATCCGGGAACGCCTCCAATTTCCCGAAAGGACAAAAGCACGCCTTGGCGAACTCATGTCACGGATCGGAATGATCTCGGTCCAGATCTCGCCCGGCCAGCATGGATTCTTCCACATCGTGGCGGGCGTGCAACATGCACCGATACAGCAAAAAGAGAGCGGTGTACTCTGGGAGGTCCCGATCGACACATTGGTGGATCGCGCCCCATTCATCGTACGCAACCACACCAACAACACCAATGAGGTGCTTGTGCAGGATGTGAACAATTCGATCCACCTGATCGGCAGTACAGGCAGGTTGCTCTGGAGCATCAAGCTCGATGGGCCGATCCTGGGTGATGTGCACCAGATCGATCGCTTCAGGAACGGCAAGCTTCAACTCCTGTTCAACACCGCCGACCGGCTTTACCTGATCGATCGCAACGGGAAACATGTGGGCAACTTCCCGATCCGCCTTCCCGAAAAAGCCACGGTGCCCGCTTCGGTCATGGATTATGAGAAGGATCGCGATTACAGGATCCTTCTGCCAACTGTTGAGGGCAGGATCCTGAACTACGGGGCCGATGGCGCTGAGGTGAAGGGTTGGGAGATCCCCAGGATGAATTCGGTCGCGGTATGCCCGGTGCACCATCTACGGATCAAGAACAAGGATTATCTGGTGCTGGCGGACAACAGCGGGGATCTGCACATCCTCGATCGGCGCGGCAAGGTGCGCGAGCGTACTGCACTTCAACTCGGTGCTTCGCCTTCGGTGCAACGGATCGTGCCGGGTACCGATATCCTTTCGTCATACATCATCTGGAAGGATACCGCCGATGTACTTCAAAAAGGCACTTTCGAAGGTGCGGTGGAGAAACTTTCGACCGAGGAAGATGGCCTGTTCACGGTGATCGACATCGATGGTGATGGTAAGGATGAAGTGGCGCAGGTACGCACGGATACGCTAACCGTGTTCCGTGATCGACAGGTGGTATTCAGCCGGAGTTTCGGCTCGCCGATCACCATAACGGGCACGCCGGGCAAGATCGGTGGCTCGGTCGCGATCGGCATGTTGATGCCATCGGCGCAACGTGTAGGTCTTATAGATGCGGATGGGAACGCGATGCGGGGAACAACGGTGGAAGGCACGATCCCGCCGGTTACCTCCGATCTGAACCTCGATGGTGTGCCGGAAATGATCACGCGCAACACGGCGGGCAGGATCGTCGCACACAGCTTGAATGGCCGGTAGATCAGAAAAATTTCACTGTCGCAGCGATGGCGGACTAAGTTTGGTGCCCATTTCCCGCGCGTGATGATGGCCGCGCACAAATGAAACGATCGCTTCTTCGCACGGTACTTCGCAGGGAGGTGGTGGGGTTGGCCAGGATCATCGTGATCCTGCTCGCGATCTTCCTTTTCCTTTTGGAATTCGGCTACCGCGCGGATCGCGCCACCGATCGATTGCTGGACCAGTTGAGCTTCGGGCTGGTGCTCGCAGCGGCCTTCGTTACGCTGGGCAGCATATTGCGACGGAACCTGCGTGAATTGCCGGTGCGCAAGGCCGAAGCGTTCTGGTTCCTGGCCGCGCTCCTCCTGATCTACCAACGGGTCTCGGGCCTGCATCTTTTCGATCCTTCGCATCACTGGCCATACCTGATCTTCCTGCTCCTCTTCATCTTCATCGAACTTTCGCGTTTGGAGATCGGAAGGCACAGCACGGTGTTCAATCCCGCATTGTTGTTCGCTTCGAGCTTCATCGTATTGATCGGGATCGGCGCGGCGCTCTTCATGCTGCCCAACACCACCACGCGGCCGATCACCATGATCGATGCGGTTTTCACGGCCACCTCAGCGGTCTGCGTTTCGGGCCTTACCGTGATCGATGTGGGCAACGATCTCACCTTCATGGGCCAATGTCTGCTGATGGTGCTCATTCAACTGGGTGGCCTGGGTGTGATGACCTTCACGAGCTTTTTCGCGTTCTTCTTCAAAGGGCAGACCTCTTTGGAGGAACAACTGCGGATCCGCGACATCGCCAATACTTCGCTGGTGAACGCCCGAAGCTTCATCATACGTGTGATCCTGTTCACCATCACGGTGGAAGCGATCGGCGCGATATTCATCTTCTACACAGTTCCGGTGGATATGTTCCATGATCTCGGCGATCGGATCTTCTTCGCGATCTTCCATTCCATCTCGGCCTTCAACAATGCTGGTTTTTCCAACTACACGCTCGGGCTTTACGAACTTCCCTTCCGCTTCAACTACCCATTGATGTGGGTTATCTCGATCCTGTTCATCTTCGGTGGATTGGGCTTCGGGATCATCTTCAACTTCAGCCGCTGGATAAAACTTTCGTTGATCGGCCGCGCGAAGCACTATTTCACCGGCAGCACTTTCCAGCGCCATCCGAGGGTGATCAACCTTAGCACACGGCTGGTGTTGCAGACCACGCTCATCCTCATCGTCGTCGGCACTGTGGCCATGCTCGTCTTCGAATGGAACGGCCAGCTTGCCCAGCACGATACCTGGTGGGGCCGTTTAAGCACGGCTTTCTTCAGCGGTGTGACCCCGCGAACCGCCGGTTTCAATGTGCTGGACATGGGCACGCTTTCGATCCCGGCCATCATGATCACACTGCTCCTGATGTACATCGGCGGATCGCCCGGCAGTACCGCTGGCGGCATCAAGACCACTACGCTCGCCATTGCCATGTTGAATATCTTCGCTACTGCGCGAGGCCGTCAGCAGGTGGAATATGCCGGAAGGGAGATCAGCGACATAAGCATCCGGCGCGCCTTCGCGATGATCGTTCTATCACTGGTCTTCCTCGGTCTTTCGATCACACTGATCGCATCACTGCAACAGGGCATGAACCTGCTGCCGATCGCTTTCGAATGCTTTTCAGCCTACAGCACCACCGGGCTTTCCATGGGAATAACCGGGCAGCTCGATCCGCCCGCCCGCATGGTGATGATCGTGGTGATGTTCGTGGGCCGGGTGCATGCGCTTAACCTGCTGATCGCCGTTCTGCGCCAGATCAGGATCTCGCCATACAAGTACCCGAAGGAGGACATACTGATCAATTAGAGAGGCATGAAGATCGCCATATTCGGACTTGGGAATTTCGGGAGGCACCTGGCCTTGAAGCTCACGGAAATGGGTCATGAGGTGATCGCGATCGATCACAACATGTCGCAGGTTGAATTCGTGAAGAACAAGGTCTCCTATGCCGTGTGCATGGAAAGCAACGATCCGCAGGCCGTGGGCACCTTGCCGTTGAACGATGTGGACGCCGCAGTGGTGGCGATCGGTGAGGATGAAGGCGCGAACATCATGACCACCGCGATCCTGGTGAACATGAAGGTGCGGCGCGTGATCAGTCGTGCGATGAACCCGTTGCATGAGATGGTGCTCAATTCCATGGGCGTTACGGACATCGTGCATCCGGAGGAAAAAGCCGCTGAAGGGCTCGCTCGTAAGCTTAACTTGCGTAGGCTCGTTGATCAGTTCGAACTGCCGGGCGGGTTCATCATAGCGGAGATCGTGGTGCCGGACAAGTTCGTGGGAAAACCGTTGAGCCAGATCACCGAATTACGTCAACGGCAACTTGGCCTTGTCACAGTTCTTCGGAAGGAAAGCGAGAAGAGTTTCCTCGGCAGGCGATCGATAAAGCTCGGTGCGCTCGGCGTGATGGACCCTGATTTTGTTCCTTCCAAGGGCGATATTCTTGTCTTATTCGGAACCAAGAGCGAAGTGGTGCGGTTCACGGGGGAGAATGATTGAAGCGGCGAGTTCGCGGGTTGGCAGCGGCGAGCGGCGAGTGGCCAGTCGCCAGCCACCAGTCACAAGTCACAAGTCGGAAGTGGCGAACTGCGATCCGATCCAAATGAAAAAAGCCCGCGATCTCTCGCAGGCTTTCGTTTTTTCCGATCGGATCATTCGCTCTTCACGCGATCCACTACGTAATCATCCACGAGGATGCGGCCGCAGTGTTCGCACACGATGATCTTCTTGTGGCTGCCGATATCCAGTTGGCGCTGGGGCGGGATCGCGTTGAAGCAACCTCCGCAACTTCCGCGTTCAACAGGAACAACCGCCAAACCGTTACGCGCATTGCTGCGGATGCGGTGATAAGCGCTCAGCAACCTTTCCTCGATGTTCTTGGCGGCCGCATCGCTCTTCTTCTGCAGTTCCTCCTCCTCCTTCTCGGTCTCCGAAACGATGTCGTTCAGTTCCTTCTTCTTCACTTCAAGGTCCTTGCGGCGCTCTTCGAGCAACCGGCTGCTTTCCTCCACCACCGCACGCTTCCCGTCGATCACGGATTTCGCTTCCTTGATCCGCTTCTCTGCGAGTTGGATCTCCAGGTTCTGGAATTCCACTTCCTTGGTGAGCGAATCGTATTCACGATTGTTGCGCACTTTGGCCTGCTGGCCTTCGTACTTCTTGATCTGGGCCTTCGCATCCTTGATCAGGTTCTGCTTGTCGCTCACCTGATCTTCGATCTCCTGCAGTTCGTCCTGAAGTTTCTTCAGGCGGGTTTCCAAACCTGCCACCTCATCCTCCAGATCCTGCACTTCGAGCGGCAGTTCACCGCGCTGTACCTTGATCTTGTCGACCTGCGAGTCGATGTGCTGGAGGCGGAATAGTTCGACGAGCTTTTCGGCGATGGTGATCTCGGCCTTGGTGGCGGCATTGCCAGCTTTGTGCGCTGTGCCGTTCGAGTTGCTGGTCTTGGCTTCTTTCGCCGGCGCCTTCACGTCGCTCTTCGCCATGGTTCAGTAATGATATATGGGGTCCGTGACGGTTTCCGTCAAACGGATCGCAAATGTAGGGAATTTTTCACGTACTTTCCGTTCGATCAAGTTCATTGTGTATTGTTCGCTGCCATAATGGCCGATATCCACCAGCAACAAGCGCCGGTCCGCATCGAAGAATTCGTGGTATTTCACATCGCCGGTGATGTAGGCATCGGCCTTCGCCCCGATCGCCTTTTTTAATAGGAACGCTCCGGATCCCCCGCAGATCGCCACGCGCTTCACGGGCTTTTCGAGGAATGCTGTGTGTCGTAATGCCTTCAGCCTGAAGACCTCCTTTAATCGATCCAGTAGTTCGATCTCGCCCAACGCCTCATCCCATTCGCCAATGATCCCCGCCCCTATCTGGCGATCGGAATTCTTCAGAAGGTAGATGTCGCAAGCCACTTCCTCATACGGATGGGCGTTGCGCATCGCTGCCAGGATCGCTCCTTCCTGCGGCGTGCGGTAGATCATTTCTATCCGGATCTCCGCCTCGGCATGCCGCGTTCCAGGTTCCCCGACGAACGGATCGGTGCCTTCTCCCGCCCGGAAAGTCCCCTGCCCTTCCAGGTTGAAACTACACTCATCGTATTTCCCGATCGCTCCCCCGCCGGCCGCGAACATCGCACTGCGAACGGCTTCAGCATGTTCGATCGGAACGAACACCACGATCTTCCTTAACTGATCAGGCTTGGGGTCCAGCACTCCGATCGGCTTCAGGCCCAGCCGGTTGGCGATCTCACCGTTCACCCCGTGGATCACATTGTCCAAGTTGGTATGGATCGAATAGATCGCCACGCCTTTCTGGATCGCGAGAAGCAATGTGCGTTCAACGTAACCACCGCCGCTCAGGCTTTTCAACCCTCTGAAGATGAGCGGATGATGACTGATCACGAGCTTCACGCGCTTCGCCACCGCTTCCTGGATCACTTCCTCCGTTACATCCAGGCAGACCAGTGCGGAATCGATCTCCATTTCAGGATCGCCCACCTGCAAACCTGAATTATCATAATCCTCCTGTAATGAACCCGGAGCAATGGCTTCCAGCGCGGCGATCAGTTCCTTGATCTTCATGCTGCCAAAGATCGCAGGCAGATCGATCGCTGCATCTTCGCACCTTCGCGCCCTGATGCTTCGCCGGATCCTGCTCGCCCCTTTTGCGTTGCTCTATTCAACGGTGCTGCGGTTAAGGCATTGGCTCTACGACCGATCCTTTCTGAAAAGCGAGCAATTGCCGATCCCCACGATCGTGGTCGGAAATCTTGCACTTGGCGGTACGGGTAAGACCCCGCATGTCGAACTCGTGTTGCGCATTCTTGAAGCCACCTCACCGATCGCCACGCTTAGCCGCGGTTATGGCCGAAAAGGCATCGCGCTTCGTGAGATCAGACCGAACGAGAGACCCGAAATTTCCGGTGACGAGCCGCTTCAATTGAAGTTGAAATTTCCTTCGGCGCGCGTTTTTGTCGGGGTTGATCGCGTTCATGCGATCCGATCGATGCGGCAGCTCGTTCCAGAGTTGAAAGCGGTCGTTCTGGATGATGCGTTCCAACACCGGAAGCTGGATGCTTCGCTGAACATACTGCTCACCAAATTCGATCGGCCGTGGAACCGGGACAGACTTTTGCCCGCCGGGAGTTTGCGCGATCTGCCTTCCAGATCGAACGCGGCGCAGGTCGTGATCGTTACGAAATGTCCAGCTCTTCCATCAAAGGAACAGATCCAGAAATGGAGAAGCGATCTTCATCTCTCCTCGGATCAGCAACTTTTCTTCAGTGCGATCGAATATGGTCCACCGAAACGGATCGAGGATGATGGCACCATCGATCTGCAGACCACGCCGAACGTATTGCTGGTAACCGCGATCGCCGATCCAGCTCCGCTCGTGCAACATTTGCGCTCGTTCGCTTCACGAATCGAACATGTGGCCTTTCGCGATCACCATTACTTCACCCCGCACGATCTGCGGCGCCTGCAGGAGCGATGGAGTAGATTTGCACCCGATCGGAAGGTGCTGGTCACCACGGAAAAAGATGCTGTTCGATTACGTCCCCACATCGCCGCAGGGCATTTGAGCGGCATATCCATCGCGGTGATCGGCATGCGTGCGGTGATCTTGAACGATCCTGATCGATTCTCAGCCTTGATAAAAGAACATGTTGCAAAAGATCCAGCGCATAGCTGAACATCTGAAGGAGACCACCGGCGGCTTCGTACCTGAGACCGGCATCATTCTCGGCACCGGCCTTAGCAAGTTGGGGGAAGAGATCGATGTGAAGTATTCTATCCCATACGCGCAGATCCCGGAATTCCCGCTAAGCACGGTGGAAGGACATCCGGGAAAATTGTTGTTCGGCTTTCTTGCGGGAAAACCCGTCGTGGCCATGCAGGGCCGCTTTCATTATTACGAAGGCTACAGCATGGCCGAGGTCGTGCTGCCGGTGCGGGTGATGAAACTGCTCGGGATCAAGCGGCTTTTCCTCAGCAACGCATGCGGCGGTGTGGATCCAGAAATGGAAGTGGGTGATCTTATGATCATCACCGATCACATCAATCTGTTCCCCAACCCGCTGATCGGGCCCAACATTGATGAACTCGGGACGCGTTTTCCTGACATGAGCGAACCGTACGATCGCAGGCTGATCGAAAAGGCCAAGGCGATCGCGGCGGAGAACAGCATCAAGGTGATCAACGGAACGTATGTGGGACTTACCGGACCAACGCTGGAAACGCCTGCGGAATACCGCTATGTACGCGCGATCGGCGGCGATGCCGTTGGAATGAGCACCGTTCCTGAAGTGATCGCCGCGCGACACATGAAGATCCCGTGTTTCGGTATCGCTGTGATCACCGATCTTGGCGTACCCGGAAAGATCGAAGTGACGACGCATGAGATCGTTCAACGCGTCGCCGAAATGGCCGAACCGAAACTCACGTTGATCTTCAAGGAACTGATCGCTTCAACATGATGCAAAAGATCCTCACTCTCTTTTCGACCCTGATCGGTTTTCCGGCTTTGGCGCAGGATAGCCTGAATGTTCGAAGCCTTTTCAATTGGGATGATCCGCAGATACCGATCGGTTTTGCGGCCATGAACAATCAATACAACGATGTGTGGGGTTATGCTGCGAATGGCCGTGAATACGCCTTCCTCGGAAGCACTTTAGGCGTTCATGTTTTCGATGTCACTGATCCGGAGAACACTGTTCTTATCGATCATGTTCTCGGCCGGTTCAGTGGAGAAGGTGTGATCCACCGCGATTACAAGACCTACGCCGGTCACTTGTACGCCACGTGCGATCAGGGCGCGAGCTCGCTGCAGATCATGGATCTGCAATACCTGCCGGATTCGATCCATCTTGTTTACGACAGCGACGAGCTTTTCGTACGCGCACACAACATCCAGATCGATACGCTGAACGCACGGTTGTACACGAACGGTGGCACCGATCACTTCTCGATCTATTCGATCGCCGATCCGGCCTCACCTACACTTCTGTTGGATTGCGAAGCGGACATTCCGTGGTGGGGGAACACGGTGGGTTATGTGCACGATTGTTTCGTTCGCGACAACATTGTTTGGTGCAACGATGAGGATGGAATGCACGTGATCGATTTCACCGACATCAACGATCCGATCCTACTCGGTTCGCTTACCGATTATCCCGGCGAAGGCTACAACCACAGTGGTTGGATGAACGATGCCGGAACACTTTACGTGATGGCCGATGAAACGCACGGATCGCCGCTGAAATTCGTGGATGCCACGGATCTTTCCGATCTGCAGGTGATCTCAACGGTAACCACCGGTCTCGATCCAATGTCCATCGTTCACAATCCGTTCTTCACCGGCGATCGCGTTCACGTGGCGTATTACCAGGATGGTTACTGGCTCTGGGATGCGACCGATCCGCTGCAACCGGTGTTGATCGGTTTCTACGATACCAGTGTGGCGCCGCATGAGAATTACCATGGCGCATGGGGCGTGTATCCTTACCTGCCTTCGGGCAACATTCTGGTGAGCGATATGCAGACCGGCCTGTGGATCCTTGAAGTGGAAGACAATACTTCAATCCAGGATCAGCAAGGCGCGCCTTTCCTCATTCGTCCCACGATCACGTCCGGCGCGATGGATGTTATCCCATTGCGATCGATGAAGGAAGCGAACATCGAAATACGTGATGCTTCCGGCCGATCGGTTCGATCGATCGGATCGGTGCGATCCGCACTTCAACTCGATCTTCGTGATCTCCGGAATGGCGTGTATCTCATTTCGATCGAATCAGAAGGTTCGCGTTTCACACAACGCATCATCAAGAGCGAAGAATGAGCCATTGGTCTGAAAAGTGGGAATTGGTCGTCGGGCTTGAGGTGCACGCGCAGCTGATCACCGAAAGCAAGGCGTACAGCGACGATCCAAACGCGTATGGCGATCACCCGAACACGAACGTAAGCGTTGTCTCGCTCGGACATCCGGGAACACTTCCGGTAGTGAACAAAAAGGTGGTTGAACATGCGATCCGCCTTGGCCTCGCAACGAATTGCACGATCGCGCCGTGGATGCATTTCGCGCGCAAGAACTACTTCTATCCCGATCTGCCGAAAGGCTACCAGATCACGCAGGACAACACTCCGATCTGCACGAAAGGCTTTGTGATGATCCCGGTCTCCAGCGATTCCGGCTCAAAGGCTGGAATGACAGAGAAGCGCATCGGGATCACACGGATCCACATGGAGGAAGATGCGGGAAAAAGCATCCATGATGTCGATCCGTTCAACACACTTGTGGACCTGAACCGCGCCGGGGTTCCGCTGGTGGAGATCGTCAGCGAGCCCGACATCCGCAGCGGTCAGGAAGCATACGATTACCTCGTGGAGATCCGCCGGTTGGTGCGCTACCTCGACATCTGCGATGGCAATATGGAAGAAGGAAGTCTGCGTTGCGATGCGAACATCAGCCTGCGGCCAAAAGGATCGGAAAAATTCGGGACGCGTTGCGAAGTGAAGAACATGAACAGCTTCCGCAACGTGATGCGCGCGATCGAATTCGAGGCGCAACGGCAGAGCGAGGTCCTGGAGGCTGGCGGCACGATCGAAATGCAGACACGCACGTTCGATGCGGCAAAAGGCACAACGGTGAATATGCGAAGCAAGGAGCTCGCGCACGATTACCGATACTTCCCCGAACCCGATCTTCAACCTTTGACCGTAACGGAGGAACAGAAGGAAAAGATCAGGAAGGAAATGCCACCGCTGCCGCGTGAACTGCGCGAGAAGTACACGCAAAAGCTTGGCCTGAGCGAGTACGATGCATCGATCCTCACCGACGATAAAGCGACCGCGCTCTATTATGAAGATCTGATCGCGCGCACGAAAAACTTCAAAGGCGCTGCGAATTGGGTGATGGGCGATGTGCGCAGCTGGATGAACGAGAAAGGCCTGCCGATCGAAAGTTTTCCGATCAAGGCCGATCGGCTTGCGGAACTGATCGAGCTGATCGACCAGAACAAGGTGAACCATACGGTCGCAAGCCAGAAGCTTTTTCCGCTGATGCTCCAGCACACCGAAGGATCGGCGATGGATCTCGCAACGAAGCACGATCTGTTGCAGGAAACACGCGAGGATCTTATCGAGAGCATCATGAAGGAAGCGATGGCGCGTTATCCTGAAAAAGTGGAAGCGTACCGCAAAGGCAACAAGGGATTGCTCGGCCTCTTCATGGGCGAAGTGATGAAAGGCACCAAAGGCAAGAGCGATCCAAAACGAGTGAACGAAGTGGTAAGCAGAATGTTGGCGGAACAATGAGAACAATGAGAAGCATTTCAATGGTGATCGCGATCACAGCGCTCATTTCTGGCTGTGGCGAACAGAAAGATCGCGGAGGCAGCACGATCGAACTTCATATCGAAGGTGGGGGTGGTAAAATGGCCTATTTCGACAAGTTCCAGAACAACCGTCCCTTCCATGTTGATTCCGTGGAATTGGACAGCGACGGAAAGGGAACGATCGGTCTTTCGCCGTTGCCTCTGGATTTCTACCGGATCACCGTTGGCGATGCGCAATTGATCGTTGCGTTGGACAGCACGGAGAACCTGACTCTCACAGCACATGCGGATTCGCTCGATCATCCGCGTAGTGTAGAGGGATCGGCACACACACAGAAACTACTGGAACTGCAAAAGGAACAGGAGGAATTCGATCGGGAGAGAACAGCACTACGACAACGCATGTCGTCCGAGCCGGGCAACACCGAAGTGATCACGCGGTTCAACGAACTGAACGCGCAGCATTACGAGGATATCAAGGGATTCGTGTCAGCGAACAGCAATACGCCAGCGGCACTCAATGCGATCGGTCGGTTGGATCAGCAGAAAGAATTCGATCTATATCGAAAGGTCCGTGACGATCTGCGAAAGGTGATGCCGGGATCTGGTTTCTTCGCGCAATTCCGCCAGCGTGTGGATCAGCAGGAACAGCAGATGCTTGCACTGAAAGCGCAGGAAGAAGAGATGAAGCGGCTGGAAAGCTTTCTGCAGATCGGAAGTGAAGCGCCCGAGATCCGTCAGCAAACTCCCGATGGCGGCACGTTCGCCCTGAGCCAGCTTCGCGGAAAAGTGGTGCTCATCGATTTCTGGGCGAGCTGGTGCCGTCCATGCCGGATCGAAAATCCTGCGGTGAAGCAGGTGTACAACAAATTCAAAGGCAAAGGATTCGAGATCCTCGGCGTTTCGCTCGATCGAGATCACAACGCGTGGATCGGTGCGATCCAACAGGATGGCCTTCCATGGAAACACGTGAGCGACCTTGGCTTCTGGCAGAACGCGGCGGCGCAGGAATACGGTGTACAAAGCATTCCGTTCACGGTTCTCGTTGATCGCGAAGGGAAGATCCTTGAAAAAGGTTTGCGCGCCCATGATCTTGATGCGAAGCTTTCGCAGATCTTCGGGTCATGATCCAGCTGTTGAGATCGATCGTGGTGAGCGGGTTGATGATCAGCCCGCTCATTCTTTTTCCGCAGGGATACTTCCAGCAGAAGGTTGATCAGGTGATCACCGTTTCGCTCGATGATGTGACACACGTTCTTCACGCGCAACAGGAATTCACCTACACGAACAACAGCCCGATCGCGCTCGATACGATCTGGATGCATCTGTGGCCGAACGCTTACTCGGAACCGAACACCGCGCTGGACAAGCAGTTGATGCGGATGGGCAACGTGAAGCTCCATTTCGCAAGCGAAAAAGATCGCGGCCGGATCGACAGCCTTGATTTCCGATCGGCCGGCGAAGCGTTGACCTGGGCCCTTCACGAAGAACATCCGGATATCGCTTGGATCAAGCTCAATTCTTCACTCGCATCAGGATCATCGATCACGATCACAACGCCGTTCCGGGTGAAGATCCCGCACAGCCGTTATTCACGTCTTGGACACACTGGTCAAGCTTACCACATCACGCAATGGTATCCGAAACCAGCGGTGTTCGATAAGGATGGCTGGCACGCGATGCCGTACCTCACGCAGGGCGAATTCTACAGCGAATTCGGCAGTTTCGATGTTTCGATCACTCTTCCGAAGAACTACGTGGTAGGTGCAACTGGCATTCTTCAGACTGAAGAAGAGAAGGCGTTCCTGAGTGATCGCGCAACGCGCGAAGCGAACAATTCGGACAATCCTTTCCCTCCTTCCGATCCGGCGACAAAAACGATCCGGTTCATTCAGGATAGCATTCACGATTTCGGTTGGTTCGCGGATAAGCGATTCATCGTCCGGAAAGGAAGTGTGACACTTCTGCGCAGCGGCAGAACTATCGACACGTACACGATGTTCACGCCGAAGAACGCGGCGCTTTGGGAGAATTCGATCGAGTACGTGAACGAAAGCGTACGGCTTTACAGCGAATGGGTCGGTGATTATCCGTACGATGCGTGCACCGCGATCGACGGCACGATCAGCGCTGGTGGTGGAATGGAATATCCCATGATCACCATCATCGGGAACATGGGCAGCAAGGAATCGCTGGACAATGTGATCGCGCATGAAGTGGGCCACAATTGGTTCTATGGTATCCTCGCGAGCAATGAACGTGAACATCCATGGATGGACGAGGGCATGAACAGTTTCGTGGAACTGCGCTACATGCGCGAGCGCTATCCGGATGGTGGGATCACGATCGATGCGCCTTTGCTGCGAAACCTCACGAAGGGGATCAAGGACGGTCACAGGTTCCAGAGCGAGGCGATGTACCGGATCAATGCACGAAGGAACTTGGATCAGCCGATCTGCAAGCATTCCACTGACTTCACGATGCTGAATTATGGTGGGATCGTGTATTCAAAGACCGCCATGGTATTCGATCACCTCTTCGCCTACCTCGGCGCAGAGATCTTCGATCGGTGCATGCGCGCGTATTTCGATGAATGGAAGTTCAGGCATCCTTCACCTGCGGATGTGAAGGCCGTCTTCGAACGTGAAAGTGGAAGGGATCTCGGCTGGGTTTTCAATGGCTTGATCTGTTCAGAGGAAAAGATCGATCTAAAGGCTGAAAAGCTGAACGGCGATCAGCTCAAGTACGCGAACAAAACATCATTCGCTATCCCATTTCCGATCTCCGCCTGGAAGGACACCGCGTTGCTCGGTACGACATGGATCGACGGAGTGGCCGGAAAAGGTTCGGCCAAGCTGCCTTGGGCAGATGCTGATGTGGCGTGCATCGATCATGATCAACGAACGCTCGATATCGATCGGCGCAACAACCAGATCGGCGCTTCCGGAATTTTCCGAAGATGGAACCTTCCTCACTTCGGATTTCTTTCAGGTATCGAAAAGCACGATCGGAGTTCGATCTATTGGACACCGTTGATCGCCCGCAATGGCCACGACGGCTGGCATCTCGGGCTCGGTCTGCACAACTATCATTTCCCTTCGCAGCGCACGGAATGGATCGTTGCACCGATGTATGCGTTCAACAGTGAACGGATCATCGGCGGCGCCAGGATCGAACATCATTTCGATCGCATGCGCAGCCGGATCTTCCAGAACATTGGCATTGCACTGAACGCTCGATCGGCATCAACATTCGACACGGACTCGATCTCTCAACGGTATTTCAAGCTTTCACCTAGCTTGATCCTTGATATTGCTCGTGACCCTCTCTCTCGACCTTGGAATCATCAGATCCAATTGCGCTCAGTGTACATTGGTTATGATTCGCAGTTCTCAAATAGAGAAGGACGAAAATGGGATTATTACGATGAACACTTTTATCTGGATCTAATTTACTCTGCTATCAACAATGCCGCTCTCCTCCCAGCAACGATTAAATCAAATTTTACAGTTAGTGAAACCTTTTTCCGGACATCACTTGAGATCGGATACGGATCCACATATAACAAACGAAAGGACCAACTTCGCCTTCGCGCGTTCGTCGGTTCCTTCCTGTGGAAGGATGATAATTTCTTTCTCGATCAATTGGAGACCTGGCAATTGAGTTGGGGGCCGCAGGACATGCTCTTCGATCACGTCTATCTTGAGCGTGGCCGTTATGACACGGATGCTTTCGGCAGACAGTTCAACAAGCAACAGGGTGCTTTCAAAACGCCGTTCTTCGCTGGATCGGATAGCTGGATCGGGGCTGTGAACGCCGAGCTCGATCTGCCTATCCCCTTCCCGATCTCGATCTTTGGCAGTTGGGGGCTCACACCTTCACGCACTTCGGTAACCGTTCCCGGCCAGCCCACGGAGATCCGCAATACGACCTCATCATTCATGGAAGGTGGCCTTGGGATCCAGCTGATCCGCGACCAGATGGAGGTTTGGTTCCCGCTGGTCGTATCCGAACGCATTGCCGACCAGGAAAAATTTGCCGGACGTGATGTTGCCGATCGGATCCGATTTGTTCTAACGTTCGAGAAGTTCGATCCCACGCGTGCACTTCGAAAAGTGCGACCTTGATGAAAGAGGAAGGCAAGATCTATTTCCTCAGCGACTTCCACCTTGGGATCCCCGATCCCACTTCAAGCCTGGCGCGCGAAAAAAGGATCGTGGCGTTCCTGGATGAGGCTGCGAAGGATGCAAAGGAGATCTTGCTTCTCGGAGATCTTTTCGATTTCTGGTTCGAATATTCACACGCTGTTCCACGCGGACATGTGCGGCTTTTAGGAAAGCTCGCCGAGATCACCGACCGCGGTATTCCGATCCACCTTTTTCTCGGCAACCATGACATGTGGATCTTCGATTACGTGCCGGAGGAGACCGGAGTGATCGTGCACAAAGCACCGATCGTTCGCGAGATCAATGGCATCCGGATCATGATCGGCCACGGCGATGGATTGGGACCTGGGGACCATGGGTACAAGTTCATGAAGAAGATCTTCCGCAACCCGATCTGCCAATGGATGTTCGCGCGGCTTCACCCGAATTTCGGACTGCGGCTCGGCAATTTTTGGAGCGGACGAAGCAGGCTGAAGAGCTACGAGAACGATCGCAAATGGCTCGGCGAAGAAAAGGAGTGGCTCGTGCAATTCTGCCAGGAGACATTGAAGAACGATCGGATCGATCTGTTCATCTTCGGCCACAGGCATCTGCCTATCGACATCCCGATCGGTGCCAACAGCCGTTACATCAACCTCGGTGATTGGATCAGCTATTTCACTTACGCGATCCTGGATGGAAAGGAGATGCGATTGATGGAACGTACCAGTGATGGCCCGATCGGAAATGATCTTCAGATCGCAGGCGCACCTGCGAAGGTGCTCAGTGCAATGCACTGATCCAAGATCGGATCAGGCTTTCACCTTTTCGGTCTTCCTGCTTTTCGCGAGCAATTCCACCAGATCCACCAGCCTGCTGCTGTACCCGTATTCGTTGTCGTACCACCCCATCACTTTCACCATGTTGTCCACCACGCTGGTGAGCTCCGCGTCGTAGATGCAGCTGTGCGGATCGCCAACGATGTCTACGCTCACGATAGGATCCTCGGTGTAGCGCACGATCCCTTTCATCTTTCCTTCGGAAGCTTTCTTGAACGCTGCTCGGATCTCATCCGCAGACACCGGCCTTTCCACCCAGCAGGTGATGTCCGTTATCGATCCATCGGGCACCGGCACGCGCACTGCACCGCCACCGAGTTTCCCGTGCAATTCTGGAATTATGCGAGTGATCGCTTTTGCTGCGCCGGTCGTTGTGGGCACCATGCTCACCATAGCGGCGCGCGCGCGGCGAAGGTCCTTGTGCGGCGCATCGTGCAACCGTTGATCGCTGGTGAAACTGTGGATCGTGCTGATGAACCCGTTCTTCACCGAGCACAGATCGTTCACGATCTTCACCATCGGCGCGGCGCAGTTGGTGGTGCATGAAGCGTTGGAGATCATGTCCTCCGTGCCATCGAGGATGTGTTCGTTCACACCAAGCACTACGCTCTTGATATCCGCATCCTTCGCGGGCGCTGAAAGCACGACTTTTTTCGCACCGGCATTCAAATGCGTTGAGGCAAGTTCGCGTGTGAGGAAACGGCCGGTGCTCTCGAGCACCACATCGATCCCGAGATCGCCCCAGGGAAGCGCTGCCGGATCCTTCTCCGAGAAGGCTTTCACCTTCTTCCCCGCGAGCAACAAATTCTCGTCGTCGTAGGAAACATCACCTTGAAAAACGCCGTGTACCGAATCATACTTGAAAAGATGCGCGAGCGTATGGTTGTCGGTCAGATCGTTCACGGCTACGAGTTCCACACCGCTCCTCTGCAACAACAACCGCCCGGTAACCCGGCCGATCCTCCCGAATCCATTGATGGCCACTCTGATCATACCCTTGAAGAATTGATGAAGGACAAAGCTACTACCGTCGAAGAACGGTGAATGTATTGAGGCGTGTCAGGCGATCACCTCTCGCGTCGTATTGGATCTGCAGTTTTAAGGAAAGCTTTGACTTCCATATCCAACAGGATCTGATCTACTTTTTCAGGAGTGGTCTCTTCACATGGGCGGGCTGGACTACCCCCACTGATGATCGGCAATGGTCTACCACTTCGAATTCCTGGATCAACAGTAAGTTCCCTTCGCACAAGATCCTCGATCAAACACTCTATGGAACAGCCCTGCCGGTGCGCTTCTTCTTTCAAAAGCACGTACAGGTCATCCGGAAGATCGACCATCATTCTCATTGGATCAATACTTTCGCGTCCTCCACGCCTTTGCGGTGCTTTTCCTCAGAACAAATGCTTCTCCGCGTGGTAACTGCTACGCACAAGCGGACCGCTTTCAACATATCGGAAACCCTTCTCCATTCCGATCGCCTTGAAACGCTTGAACCGATCGGGATGCACGAATTCCGCGACCGGCAGATGCGCCTTGGTCGGTTGCAGGTACTGGCCCAGCGTGAGGATATCAACGCCAACGCTGCGCAGATCATCCATGCTTTCCTCTACTTCCTGATCGGTCTCACCCAACCCGAGCATGATGCCGCTCTTGGTACGCAAATCTGCGCGCTTGCTGCGCATCAATACCTCCAGACTACGATCGTACTTCGCCTGGATCCGCACTTGTTTTGTAAGACGCCGCACCGTTTCCAGGTTATGCGAAAGGATGTCCGGCGCTGCTTCAAGAACGGCCGCAAGGTTCTCCCATTTTCCCTGGAAATCGGGGATCAGGGTTTCCATGGTCGTCGCCGGTGTGCGGCGGCGGATCGATCGGATCGTGCGCACCCAGATCTCGCTGCCGCCGTCCTTCAGATCATCGCGATCTACGCTGGTGATCACACAATGCTTCACGCCCATCAATTCAACACTTCGCGCAACCCGCGCTGGCTCGAATGGATCCACCGCTTCAGGCCTTCCGGTGGCAACGGAACAGAATCCGCAGGAACGGGTGCAGATATTACCGAGGATCATGAAGGTGGCTGTTCCCGCGCCCCAGCATTCACCCATGTTCGGGCAGTTGCCGCTCTGGCAGATCGTATGGAGCTTGTGCTCGCTCACGATCTGGCGAACCTTGCGGTAATTCTCGCCGGTGGGAAGTTTGACCCGCAACCACTCCGGACGACGCTGTACTTTCTCCTTCTCTTCAGCCGTGGCGATCTCGCTCATGAAATGAATTTCTTGCCGAATTGCACCGAAAGGTAGAAGGCAAGGAAGAATTGCTTGTTGGTGATGTTCTCGAATTCGGCCATGATCGGAATGCGCGTCGGATAGGCATCCATGGAAACACCCACTTCGATCGCCTTTATTCCGGCCACCTGCCCCGAATGTTCGAAGTTGAAACCGAATCGGCCGAAAACTCCGGGATGCACTTTGATCTCACCGAACCCCCGGAAATAATTCGCACGCCCGTAGATGTTGTGCACATCGTGCATATCGGGATCGTATCGTTCCGTTGTGATCGGTTCCGAGACCAGCTGATCGGAGCGGCTTATCTGCAGATATACCGGCTTCGCCAAACCGATCGATGGACCGATCCCCCACACGTAGTTCACCTCGACGCCACTTCGGCGGATCTTGTCTGTGATCTGCACCTTGCGGCCATAAGTTGGCCGGAGGATCATGAATGAATTCAGCTTTCCGTAGAAGTACCCGCGTGAATCCTCGTAATACGGGTTGAAGCTCTTGATCTCCTTGGGATGCTTCATGCTCACGATCTCGATCCCGATCATGCGCCGGTGGCGGGCGGTGCTGTGTTTCCCGTGGAAGAAGTTCAGCCCCCAACCATCGCCATGAAGTGTTAGACCACCAAGCAATTCACGTTTGTACGGAACACGCGTTTCCTCATAGATCGTCTCCTGGGCCTGGGCGGCCACAAAAGGAAATATGAGAATGACAACGAGAAATGCCGCCCGCATGCGCGATCCTTGAGATAACAAAGTTAATACCCCAACGCGGGCTGCGGGCAATTGGTACTTTTCGGCCATGGATACTGCCTTGATCACTTATTCGGGCGAATTGCGTACCGATGCGAAGCATGTACGGAGCGGCCAGCATATCGTTACCGATGCACCGGTGGACAACAAGGGAAAGGGGTCGGCCTTTTCACCCACGGATCTGCTCGCCACTTCTCTCGCAACCTGCATGATCACCACGATCGGGATTATGGCTGATGGCAAAGGGATCGGGATCGATGCCATGGAAGCGCGTGTGATAAAGCACATGGCCTCCGATCCACGGCGCGTGCAAAGGGTGGAGATCCATTTGAACGTGAAAGGAAGCGATCTGGGAGAGAAGGAAAAATTGATCATCGAGCGCACTGCTCGCACCTGCCCTGTGGCGGTAAGCCTGCACGCGGATCTGGTGATCGATCTGCGGATCGAGTTCAACTAAGCGGTACGGCTACGAACAGTGAAGCCCGGCTATTCACCGGGCTTGGATGGACTTGGATGGAAGTGGAAAGCGATCAGACCTGCTTCTCCACGGGTACTTGGTGCACCTTGCCATAGGCAGGACAGGAATGTGTCGAGCTGCATGATGTGAACATGATACTCGAGAACACCACTGTGGCCAGTACGATAAGCGCCTTTTTCATCGTTTGTTCGTTTGTGATCCCTTCAACAGGTGCTTTTACACGTTAGGTCGATGCCCAAAGTTAGCCGTCTGAACGTTCAACGCACGAAAATGTTTCAACATGCTGTTGATCCAACTTCAATGCTTTACTTGGGAACTTCCATGTCACACGCCAACGCAGATCCTATTCCGAATATTGGGAATGCGTGGGCCGAACAGTTGGCTAACGTGCTGGATCAGCAGGAATTCATCGATCTTATCGGCCGGATCGGAACCGAATACCGGCGCGGAAACGTATACCCACCTTGGGATGATATTTTCCGCGCATTTCTACTCACGCCTTTCGATCGAGTGCGCGTGGTGATCCTCGGACAGGATCCCTACCACGGCCCGGCCCAGGCCCATGGACTTTCCTTCTCTGTCACGGCCGGCCAGCGCTTCCCTCCTTCCCTGCGGAATATCTTCAGGGAACAAACGCGCGATCTCGGGATCGAAATGCCGTTATCAGGTGATCTTTCGCGATGGGCTGAACAGGGCGTTCTTCTATTGAACACCTCACTTACGGTGGCCGCCGGAAAGGCGGGATCGCACCAGAAGATCGGCTGGGAAAAATTCACCGATGCGGTGATCGAGGAGCTTTCAAGCCATGGAAGGCCGGGGATCATATTTCTTCTCTGGGGCGCTTTCGCGGAGAAAAAGGAAAAGCTGATTGACAGAGACCGTCATCATATCCTGAAAGCGCCGCATCCTTCGCCTTTGAGCGCTCACCGCGGTTTCATCGGCTGCGGGCATTTTTCCATGGTGAACAGGATCTTGGAAGAGCAGGGCGAACCTCCGATCGATTGGTCGCTCCCATGATCCTCTGCCGATCGCTCCTGTTGCTGCTTGCGATCTTCCTGGTCGGAAATGCATTCGGTCAACGGCATCAGGTGAAGTTCACGCAGGATGGCGATCTGCCCGCGAAATGGATCCGTCCGATCGATGTTGCAGCTCCTGAGCTTGTCGCTGGCGCCGCCGCCGATCAGATCACCTTTCTCTACCAGCACGGCTACCTCGAAGCTTCGATCGATACCTGCATCACCGAAGGGAATTCGACCACCTGCCAGTTGCACGTGGGCGAGCAATACAAATGGGCGCAGCTTTCAGGAAAAAATATCCCGATCGAGATCGCCAGTGCTGCGCGTTTCCGCGAAAAGCTCTACACCGATCGGCCGATCTCGCCCCGACAGACATCACGGCTGATCGAAGGCCTCCTGATCGAAAGCGAGAACAGCGGTTATCCGTTCGCGCGCGTCTGGCTCGACAGCATTGTTCACCAGCAAGATGGACTTTCGGCGAACCTCAACCTCGATCGAGGACAGTTGATCCGTTTCGATTCGGTATTGGTCCGCGGCACCGCGCGCACGAACATGCGCTACCTGCATTCCTACATCGGCATCCGCCCCGGCGATATCTACAACGAGGAACTGATCCAGCGCGTGGAGAGAAGGATCCGCGAACTTCCGTTCGTTACGCAACGGCAAAGGCCTTACGTACAATTCACGCCGGAGCGAACGAAACTGTTCCTTTTCCTCGATCAGAAGAAAGCCAGTTCCATCAATGGAATTCTCGGACTTCAACCCGATCCCATCACGAACAAGATCACCTTCACCGGCGATCTGGACCTTCGGTTGCGCAATGCGCTCAAGCGCGGGGAAGCGATCGAGATCAACTGGCGGAAACTCCAGGACCAGACACAGGATCTGCGCCTGCGGTTCAATCTTCCGTTCGCGTTCAACACACCGTTCGGCACCGATCTAAGCTTGAAATTGTTCAAGCGCGACACCACCTTCCTGGAAGTGAATTCGCGCGGCGCGCTGGAATATATCCTCGCGCAGGGCGACAAGCTCAGCCTCTTCATCAACAGCAAAAGCAGCGATCGGCTTGGCTCGAACACGTTCGCGCAACCCGGCCTCGCCGATGTGAAACTGATCAGCTACGGTCTCGGGCTCGCGCGCGAGCGCTTCGATTACCGTTTCAATCCGCGCAGCGGCCATTCGCTCCAGATCGAAGGATCGGCCGGGCGAAAGCGCACAACAACGGCGGTCTTCGATCAACTGGAACCCGCGCCCGATGTGCGCTCCGTGCAATACGAGATCAACAGCCAGGCGATCGCGCACATACCGTTCGGGCGTCGAAGTACGATCCGCATCGCCGGCCAGGGCGGTTGGATGGTGAACGAGGATCTGTACAACAATGAACTCTACCGGATCGGCGGTCTACGCACGCTGCGCGGCGCCGATGAAGCATCGATCTTCGCTTCCGCCTACGCGATCGGGACGCTGGAATACCGTTTCGTTTTCGAGGAGAATTCCAACTTCTTCATCTTCGCCGATCAAGCCTATTGGGAGGATGTCACGCAAGACGAACTTTCCTCCGACACACCGATCGGTTTCGGCGCAGGCGTCACCTTCGAAACAAAAGCGGGCCTTTTCAGCCTCACTTACGCACTCGGCCGCCAATTCAGCAACCCCATCGAGCTGCGATCGGGCAAGATCCACTTCGGGTTCATCAGTTTGTTCTGAATTTTTTGGGCGTGCCCCTGCTTCAAAAGCAAGCAGGGTCGGGCTATCCGTTCCAAGTCCTCCCAGATACTTCTTTTCCGCTTCGCACCCCTCTCCTCCGGAGAGGGGCATGGGGGTGAGGTCCGGGCTTTCCACTTCTATCCCTCACGCGGGCCCTCCGATCCACCGCAATTTGTCAGCAAACGAAACGATCGCTCCGATCGGCGCGTACAAACCCCGGTCACATTTGAGCCCGGATGCGCCTTTTCGCGATCATTCTTTCTCTCTCCACGTCACTCGCGTTCGCGGGCAGCGATACCACGCTCACGCGCCACATTCCAAAGCAAGGCATCGTGGAATTGCTCATGGAATACCTGGAGATCCGCTATCCTTCCACGTACATCAGCGGCGATCTGCTTTACGTTTCGGTGCATCGCCAAAGCATGTTCCATGTGCAGCACGGGATCCTTGTGAAAGAATATCCGATAGCCACGGCGAAGAACGGCCTTGGAAGTGAAAAGGACAGTTACAGAACGCCCACGGGAATGCACCGGATCAGCGAGAAATACGGCGCCGGCGTACCTGTGAACGGCATCTTCAAGGATCGGAGATTCACTGGCCAGATCGCAGACCTGAACGGTGAGGACCTTGACGTGATCACATCGCGCATCCTTCGTCTCGATGGCGCCGAACCAGGCCACAACCGCGGCGGCGATCACGATAGTCACAAGCGCTTCATCTACATCCACGGCACGGCGAACGAAGCTTCGATAGGCCGGCCTTCTTCACGCGGTTGCATCCGCATGCGCAACGCCGATGTGATCGAACTTTTCGATCTGGTGCATATCGGCACGCCGGTGGTGATCCTGGACAATTGATCGGCCGATCGGCCACCGTATCTTCGTGAAGCTGAAAAGCATCACACCGATGCGAATTCCAACGCTTTCACGTTATTGGATCATGTTCCGGAACAGCTGGTCCTTGTTGGTGATCCTTCTTGTCGCTGCAGGTTGTGCGGGCACCGCCACCACCAGCAAACGCGACAATTTCGCGTACATCTATGGCAAAGGCGGCGGATCGATCGATCTGCAGGCACGTGTGCACAACACCTCCGCCGATCATTCGGCGATCTACTACAAGCTGCGCACGCGCGATCTGCTCTACAAGAGCGATGGAACCGGCGGTCCTTTCCGATCGGTGGTGAAGATCACGTATGAAAGCTATTCCGATTGGGGCTCGAAAACCTTGCTGGACAGCGCGAGCACTTTGTTGCAGGACAAAAGCACCGATACCAACGAGGACAAGGAATTGATCGGGAGCATGGAAATGCGCCGTAACGATGGCCGATCGTTCGTGGTGAAAGTGACCGCGCGAGATGTCAATCGAGAAACGCAGACATCTGTCTTTTTGCGCGTTGAGCGTGATCCACAGGGAACGCGCCAGTATTTTCTTCCGATGGATCCGGGGACGGGATTACCCCTGTTCGACGATCACATGCGGAGCGGCCAGCAAGTGAAGATCAAGTGCGAGATCCTCGCGGGCCGCACGTTGATCGGATCACATCATCCGGTGGATGCATCGTTGCCATCACCAGTGTTCACCGCGTCGACTTCCTCAAAACCGTCGATCGAAGCCGACAGCCTTTTCTCGATCGAAGTGGCCGAAGATGGCACAGCGATGCTGGAGCTTACTTCGCCGGGGGTCTATCATTTGCGCACCGATACCGCCGCCAAAGTCGGTTACTCGCTTTTCGTTCTCTCCGAAGCGTACCCGTACATCGGCGAAAGCACCGACATGTTGAAGCCGCTGCGCTACATCACGTCGATCCAGGAATTCGACAAGATCTCGAAGGCCTCTAATGTGCGGCAGGCGATCGAGAAATTCTGGATCGATGCGGCGGGCGATCGCGATCGCGCACGTGAAGCGATCAGGATCTATTACTCGCGCGTTGAGAACGCGAACCGGCATTTCACTTCACATGTGGAGGGCTGGCGAACCGATCGGGGACTTGTGCACATCATATTCGGCACACCGAGCTCGATCTATAAAACCGATCTGAACGAGACGTGGATCTACGGTGAAGAGAACAACCTGATGAGCCTCACCTTCAATTTTGTGAAACGGGACGGGCCTTTCACTGACAATGACATGGTGCTGAACCGCGACCCGATGCTGAAGGGCGCATGGTACCGCAACGTGGAAAGCTGGCGCAACGGCCGGGTGTACCAGAACTGATCTTCCGCAAGGGATGGGAGCGGCAGCTGGCCGCAGCCGAGCCGCTGGTGTTGCGCGAGCGAGGAGACCGGCCCAAGCCGGGCCCCGCAGCCGCCGCAACACCCGGCGAGACAAGGACACTACAGCGTACAGCCCGGTCCGCGTTCGGGGCGGATGCGGCCAAAAACGATCCATCTTTGAAGCTTCATACGATCGGAAAAATGGCAGGCAAGGACATGGTGGCGGGCATCTGGCCGGTGATAGAAGCGCTTCGCGCGGGGCGCAACATTGAGCGTTTGCTCGTGCGGCGCGATGCCGGCAGCGATGGGCTGAAGGAGATACGGCAGCTTGCGCTCGATCGCGATATCCCGTGGCAGCCGGTGCCGCTGGAAAAGCTCGATCGCCTTACGCGCACTGAACACCAGGGCGTGATCGCGCTGTTGAGCGAAGTGGAACAGCAGGACCTTGATGAAGTGATCACGGCCGTCTACGAGCGCGGCGGAACCCCGCTGATCGTGGCATTGGACAGCGTTACCGATGTGCGCAACATGGGCGCGATCGCCCGCAGTGCGGAGTGTTTCGGTGCGGATGCTCTGCTGGTGCCAAAATTCGGGACTGCGCGTTTGGGACCCGATGCGGTGAAAAGTTCGGCGGGCGCTTTGGTACGAAAACCTGTTTGCCGTGTGAACCGGTTGACCGATGGATTGAAACGCGCGCGTGAACACGGCGCACGGATCATCGCCTGCACCGAAAAAGGAACGATGACGCTTGATCAGGTGGATCTGGAAGGTCCGCTGGTGATCGTGATGGGATCGGAAGATGAAGGGATCTCCGAACCTGTGCTGCGGATGGCCGATGAGCTGGTGAAGATCCCGATGGCCGGCCGGATCGGATCGCTGAACGTCTCGGTCGCTGCCGGTATCATGCTTCACGAAGTGTTGCGCCAACGGCTGCGTACGGCGGAATAGCGCGATCGCTCCGGGAAAAACGCGGTCGCCCTAAGGATAACCTTTCGTGGCGGATCGAGTATAAAGCCCTGCTCATACGGCTGCACCGGCGCGAATGCCGGCGATGCCGAACAACGCATGGAAATGAGAACGTTCCTTTTCAGGCTGCTCGTGATCATTGCGGCAGCGCTGCCTTTTGCGGGATCGGCGATCGCCCAGGGCGAACAGACCACCATCACTTATTCGATCGAAGGGCTATCCACCGAAATGCGCGATGGACTGGTGCAGGCGATCGGTTCGGGTGATGACCTGCGGCTCGCCTTCGCCTGTGTGCCTGCAGGCATCCTTGTTTTCGAAGGTCGCGCACGATCAGCGGAACAATTGCATGAGCGGATCGCGCCGCTGATGGAACACCGGATCGCACGGCAACGGATAAGAACGATCGATGCATCGCGAAGCAATGTGGAACAGCAATGCGCCGAAGCGCGGAACCGATGAGCCGGAACATGGTACGACCTTCACTCCAAAACCTGTGCACCACGATCGGCCTTCTGGCCACCTTCACGTTCTGTGAACGCACATACGCACAGCTCACCGTAACGCAACAGACCGATCTGCAGGCCATGGCCCAGGAACTCGCCGGGCCAGGTGTGCAGATCCTGAACCCTGTGGTACAATGCCATGCCAACGGATACGGTGAATTCACCTATTCGGGCAACGCGTTGGGCGCTACTGAGGGTGTGCTTCTCACCACCGGCAGGATCAATTACGCGATCGGGCCGAACAACGTGACCAATCGATCGTTCGAGCAGAACACGCCGGGTGATCCGTTGCTGAACATCGTGACCAGCCGCACCACCTACGATGCGTGCCGGCTCGAATTCGATATCATTCCCAGCGGCGATACGATACAGTTCGATTTCGTAGTAGGCAGCGAGGAATACCACGAATGGGTGGGATCGCAATACAATGATGTGTTCGGTTTCTTCATCAGCGGCCCGGGCATCACGGGTGATCCGGGCATCGGCAACGAGAAGAACATCGCGTTGATACCCGGCACCTCGAACGCGGTGATGATCAACAACGTGAACAACGGGAGCAACCAGCAATTCTTCCAGAACAACAATGGTGGATCGCACATCCAGTACGATGGTCTCACCAAAGGGCTCACAGCGATCTCCGCAGTTCAACCGTGCCAGACGTATCACTTGAAACTCGTGGTGGCCGATGCTTCCGATCGGAAATTCGACACGGGCGCATTCATCCAGAAGATCGAAAGCAATGCGATCGGCATGCAGCCTATCACCCAGCTGGGGATACCGCAACTGGTGGAAGGTTGCAACCCCGGAAGTGTGCGCTTCACCCGGCCCAATGCCGATCCCGATCCGATCACGATCCCTTACTACATCCATGGAACGGCCATCAATGGCGGCGACATCGCGGCGATCGGTGATCCCGACAATGCCGTTGCGAAATATGTGACGATCCCTGGTGGATCGACCCATGCGGATGTGGCGATCGATCCGATCGCGGACGGCATCGCCGAGGGGAGTGAATACCTGCGCTTCATCCTCGGAAATCCGAACTGCCCGACAGCGATCAGCGACACGCTCGACTTCACCATCGTGGATGAGCTACCCGCGAGCGTTACACCCGGGAACACCACGATCTGCGCAGGTGGCAGCGTGCAGTTCACGGCCACAGGCGGAGCCACGTACTCCTGGAGCCCCGCTAACGGATCGAGCGCCACGAACATTCCCGATCCGATCGTTACACCGGCCATAACGACCACCTATACGGCCACGATCGCCCATGGTGCATGCGTTCGTACCATACAGCGCACCGTGAACGTGGTGGCCCCCTCGCTTTCAGCGATCGTGACGCAACCGCTCTGCAACGGCCAGGGCAATGGCGCGATCAACCTGACGGTTTCCGGTGGAAGCGCTCCCTATACCTACAATTGGACCGGGCCGAACGGCGCCTCGTTCATCACGGAAGATCTGGTGAACATCGGCCAGGGCACTTATACGGTAACGGTCACCGATGGCAGCGGATGTTCGAAGAGCCAGAGCTTCAACGTGAACATGCCAGCTACCCTCACGGCAGCGACCAATGCACCTGTGCTCACCTATGGCCAGAACATCGCATGCGCAGGCTCATCCACCGGCTCGATCGGCCTTTCGATCAGCGGCGGCGCCGCTCCCTATGCGGTGGCTTGGACAGGCCCGAACGGCTTCAGTTCGAATTCACTGAACCTCACATCCATACCTGCAGGAACTTACAACGCCACGATCACCGATCAGAATGGTTGCACGGTACAGGTGAGCCGTACGCTCACCGAGCCACCACCGTTGGCAGCCGGGATCACAGATGTCGACCACATCGCATGCAATGGATCGAGCACGGGTGCGGCCACTGCGACGATCAGTGGCGGAATGCCACCGTACACGTATGCCTGGAATTCAAGCCCGATCCAAAATACAGCTACGGCTACGAACCTTTCCGCTGGTACACGCACGGTCACCATAACCGATGGATATGGCTGCCAGGCCACGGCATCTGTCGCGATCGCTCAACCTGCGAACGCTTTATCGGTCTCCATCGGGAACATCGTGGCGGTGGAACAATGCCAGAACGATGTGGAACCTCATGGCTCCGGCACTGCGATCGCTTCCGGCGGAACGGCGCCTTACGGTTACGCATGGAATACGATGCCCGTGCAAACGAGCGCCACGGCCGGGTTCAATACTGGTGGGGATCACACCGTGGTGGTTACCGATGCCAATGGTTGCGTGGCTACCGCGACCGCGAACATTCCGGGATCGCCGATCACATCGCTGCAGATCGTACAATTGGATCATGTCGCATGCTTCGGAACGAACACCGGGGGAGCGGAAGTCATCCCCACCGGTTCGCCGATCACCTCCATCATCTGGAACAACGATCCAACCCTGACAAGCTCGACCCTGACGGGGGTGCCTTCAGGGTCCTATACGGCGATCGCCCAGCACGCCAACGGTTGTGAAAGCACGATCGATGCTGGCATCATGGAGTTGACCACTTCACCATTGAGCGCTCCGGTTCTTTTGGATGCGGTCGCGGTCACCTGCTTCGGTTCCAACAATGGTGGCGGCACCTTGTCAGCAACCGGCGGAACTCCGCCATATACTTTCCATTACAACGGAGCAGCGCTTTCCGGTTCGGCCATATCCGGCCTTCCGGCCGGAACGCATATGGTCACCGTGACGGACCAGAATGGCTGCACGGCCTCCGGATCAATCGTGATCGATGGACCCATGGCACCACTTGCAGTGAGCATCACTTCGTTCACGAATGAACTGTGCTCGGGTGGTGCACAAGGAACGGCCAGCGCACTCGCCTCCGGCGGAACAGGTCCGTATACCTATGAATGGGATTCCACGCCGGCGCAGACCGGCACGAATGCATCGGATCTTTCACAGGGGACCTATACTGTAACGGCAACGGATGCCAATGGATGCACAGCATCGGCGAACGTTTCGATCGAAGGACCGCAATTCGCGATCAATGGGATGATCGAGGACTATGCTCACGTCACCTGCTTTGGTGCCAACGATGGTTTCGCCACCGTTTCAGTCTGGGGCGGAAGCAATTCCTTCAGCGTGACATGGAACACGGTCCCACCGCAGACCGGTTTCACGGCAACGGGACTCGCACCTGGAATGTACGTGGCCCAGGTGGTTGACAACAACGGCTGCGATGTTCCGAAATCGATCCCGATCGAGATCCAAGGTCCTGTTGAGATCCTTTCGCACGAACTGGACATATCGAATTACAATGGCTTCGGGATCGGTTGCGCAGGAGGTGGCGATGGCTGGATCGATGTTACAGTGAATGGTGGCTACGAGCCTTACAACTACGCTTGGCGCGATGAGGACGATAACGTCACCGGCGTGGAGGACCTTACAGCACTTGAGGCTGGCACATACTACCTCAATGTGATCGATGGGAACGGTTGCACCATCAACGATACGATCGTGCTTCAAGCTCCTGCGCCGATCGAACTGCAGATCACTCCTTTCACATTCCCCGGCGGACATCATGTATCATGCACCGGCACAGATGATGGCAGCATCGACCTCTCCATTTCCGGCGGTATCCCGCCGTATTCCATCGTATGGTACAACAACCAGGGATTTCATGCGACCTCTGAGGACATCGAACTGTTGGGCGCTGGCATATATGAGGTTTCTGTGACCGATGCGAACGGTTGCACCGCCGGTGGCTCGATCCAACTACAGGCACCACCGCCGATCGAGATCAACGCGATGCTTTCCATGGTGAACGGCTACAACATCAGTTGTGCTGGTGGCAATGATGGCACCATCGATCTTACCCTCACCGGTGGTATCGCTCCATTCACTTTCCTGTGGAGCAATGGCGATACCGCAGAGGATCCCGAAGGACTATCGGAAGAGATCCATGAAGTGATCGTAATGGACGTGAACGGCTGCATGGCTACGGCAACATTCGAGTTGATCGCGCCCGAACCACTTATGGTCGATCCGGTCGCTACGATGGCTTCAACGTCATGCACAGGTTCTGCCGATGGAAGCATCACCACGACAATGGATGGCGGTGTGGCGCCGTATTCGATCCAGTGGAGCGGCCCGAACGGCTTCACTTCGATCGATGCCGACATCGACCAATTGATCGCCGGTCCATATACGATCTCGATCACCGATGCGAACGGATGCACCGCGAATTCCAGCATCCAGATCGCTGAGCCGATGCCGCTTTCGATCACTGTATCAAGCGCCACATACAACGGCGGCTTCAACATCCGGTGCCACGGCGAAAGCTCGGCTTCCATTTCCACAGGCATTACCGGGGGTACACCGCCATATGCAGCCTTATGGACCCTGCCCAATGGTTCGACGTCAGCCGATGTGGACCAGATCGATCTTCCGGCAGGTGAGTACGAACTGCTGGTGACGGACGCCAACGGATGCACTACGACTGGCACTGTCGTTCTTACGGAACCTTCACCGCTGTCAGTGATCGCGACAGCGAGTGATATGGGCTTTGGCGTGAATGTCGGCTGCGCAGGGAATGACGGAAGCATCAGTCTGCAGGTATCGGGTGGCACGAGCGACTATGCTTATGATTGGACAGGACCTAACGGATACGGATCGACCGCAAGCGACATTTCCGGACTGGTGGCGGGTGTGTACGATCTGTTGATCACCGATGCGAACGGCTGTACGGTCGCTGAGAGCATTGAACTGACCGCACCGTCGCCAATAGCCGCGGAACTCATGGTCACATCGAACCTTTGTTACGGCGGTTCTGCAGGAAGCATCGATGCCGATGTGAACGGCGGCAATGGAATGCTCGGCCTCGCATGGACCGGACCGTACGGCTTCACTTCCGACCAGGCATCGATCGGTCCATTGCCAGCAGGTATTTACGTGCTTGAAGTGACCGATCAGCTCGGATGTGTCGCTTCCTTCAGTACCCAACTCGAGGATCCGGAACCGATCACCTCTGGAACATATGTGTCATTTTATGGGATGTACAATTTGCAGTGCGTAGGTGATAGCACGGGTGCGATCGCGTTCGATCCGGCCGGCGGCACGGCACCGTACCAGATCCAGGTAAGCGGTCCTGACGGCTACAATGCAACGGCTTCATCCCTGAGCGGTCTGGTCGCCGGCGCATACCAGGTCTCGATCACCGATCAGCATGGCTGTAGCATTGATACAACGATAACGCTCACGCAACCGTTGGATACGATCAGTGCCACCTTCAACACTTCGATCCATCCAAGTGGTGACAACGTGAGCTGCCATGGCGGCAATGATGGCTGGATCGAAGCCAATGTTTCAGGTGGATCCGGACCGTATGAGATCTTCTGGCGCGGGCCCGACAGCCTTGTCTGGAACATGTCCGACATCTATGATCTGCCTGCAGGCGATTACTCCTACGAACTGGTTGTGATCGATGCGAACCAATGTTCATTCAATACGTTGATCACACTTACCCAACCTGATTCGTCGATCGAGGTCAGCAGTCAGGTGAGCGACCATGGTGGTTACCAGGTGAGTTGTCCCGGGGCTACCGATGGTTCGATCGATCTTGCGATCACGGGCGGAAGCGGTGGTTACGACATCGCGTGGGCCGGTCCGGGCGGTGCGATCGGGACGCAGGAGGATCTTACTTCGATCGGCTCTGGCACCTACATGGCCACGATCACGGATATCAACGGATGCACCGTGGATCATGTGGTGCAGGTCGGCGCGCCACCACAACTCGCCATCGCGTTCGCAAGCATGAACGTGAGCTGCCATGGCGGCGCTGACGGCATACTTCAGGCGGATGTGACGGGTGGCGCGGGATCGTTATCCCATATCTGGACCGGGAATGGCGTGCAGCCGGATGCCGGCCCGGAACTAACGGGCATCACTGCTGGTGAATATTGCCTTTCATTGACCGATCAGAACGGTTGCAACTTCCAGGATTGCCTCGTGATCACCGAACCCTCCGCGATCAGTGCCGATGCGGTTGTGACCGACGCGCCCTGCGGCGGATCCTCCGGCTCCATCGACATCACCATGCTCGGTGGCACGGGGTCCTACACCATCAATTGGAACAACGGTTCAACCAATGAAGACCTGTTGAACATTGCATCGGGCACCTACGGGATCGAAGTGACCGATGAAAATGGTTGTGCTTTCACCGCATCGTTCACCGTTGGTGGTGCACCTGCGATCCTGGCCTCTGCGGTGATCACCGATGCTGCCTGCGCAGGAACATCCAGCGGTGCGATCGACCTTTCGATCGAAGGTGGCACCACGCCATTCAGCATCCAATGGAACAATGGAAGCTCGGAAGAAGACCTTGATCACATTCCGGCAGGTGAACATACCGTTTCGATCAGCGATGCAGCGGGGTGCACGACAGTGATGGCGTTCGAGGTCGCAGAAATGGGACCGATCCAACTGGACACAACGCTCTCGCATCATGGCAATGGATACAACATCAGCAGCTTCCAGGGGAATGATGGAACCGTATTGATCGAACCTTCCGGCGGATCCGCTCCTTACCAGATCAGTTGGTCGAATGGTGGATCGGGAGTATTCCAATCATCACTCGCAGCAGGCACCTACCTGATCGAGGTGATCGATGCGAATGGCTGTACGGCGGGGATCACCATAGAGCTCACCGCTCCCTCCGATCTGGAAATGCCCACTGGTTACAGCCCGAACGGCGATGGTGCGAACGATGTGTTCCACATCCGCGGGCTCGATGCCTATCCGAAGAACACCTTCACCGTATACAACCGCTGGGGGAACGTGGTGTTCGATCGACCGAACTACAGGAACGATTGGGCGGGCGAGAATTCCAATGGCGAAATGCTCGCCGACGGCACCTACTTCGTGATCCTCACCGTAGCCGGTGGCGAACGCGTTCTACAGGGTTATGTGGACATGCGGCGCTGATCAAAAAGATCCATCGAAATGCAACTACACAAGATCATGACCGGGGCGGCGATGCTGATCGCCGGTTGTGCATTGGCACAGCAGGAAGTGATGGTGAGCCAGTACATGTTCAACGGTCTACTGCTCAATCCCGCTTACGCAGGCAGCCATGGTTACACGAGTACGAGCCTTCTCCACCGCACACAATGGATGCAGATGGAAGGTGCGCCCACCACGAGCGTGGCAGCCGTTGATGGATCCATCATGAGCGGAAAGATGGGGCTTGGCCTTTCGATCGCGCACGATAGGATCGGTGTGAGCCGCGATCTTGATATCGGCGGGCATTACGCCTATCACCTGAAACTCTCCGGCCGAAGCAGATTGTCCTTGGGCCTGCGCGCCGGTTTCTCGATCTATTCGGCCAGACTTACCGATCTCACATTCTGGGATCCGTCCGATCAGGTCTTCCAGAACGACATCAACGACAAGCTTGTCGGGAAATTCGGATTCGGGATCTATTGGTACGATGCCACATCATTCGTGGGCATCTCCGCTCCCACCCTGCACGCCACCGACCGCCGCATCAGGTTGGACCGATCCGGGTTGAACGCGCGCTACTTCCAGCAACACTTCTACCTGCAGGCGGGCAAGGTATTCCCGCTGGGCGAGTACTTCGATGTGAAGCCAAGTGTCATGGTGAAATACCTGCACAACGCACCGATCGAAGCGGATGTGAACTGCAACCTGCTGTATCGGGAACGGATCTGGTTCGGTGCCGGGTACCGCACGGGCGACGCGTTGATCTGGATGCTCGAATACCAGATCGACCGCCAGGTGCGGATCGGTTATGCCTATGACATGACTACCACCAGGCTTCGCGATCATTCCACTGGAAGCCATGAAGTGATGATCGGGATCGACTTCGGACGAGAACTGATCAAGATCAAAACGCCACGCTATTTCTGATGCCAGCCATGATGAAGAACAAGACCCTGGTGATCCTTCCAATGATGGTGCTGGCCTCATGCACCGCACACCACATGGCGACCGCCGACAGGGCGTACGAGCGCATGGCCTATGCAAAAGCGACCTGCGGCTACGAGAAGGCACTGCAACATTCCAACGACCGCAATGCGGCATTGCGCGCTGCGGATGCCTATCATCGCCAGAACAAACTCGAAAAAGCCGCAGACTGGTTCGCCTACGCGGAGAGCATTTCATCGCTGGCACCACAGCATGCCATGCAGTATGGCCAGGTGTTGCTCGGGCTGGACCGGGTTGAGCTCGCAACTGAAAAGCTGCGATCGGCAAGCAATGCGATGCCTGGGGATCCGATCGCGGCCAGCTTGTTGAAAGCCTCCGAGGAGCGATCACAACTCTATACCGATAGTTCGCTGTTCAGCGTGAAAAGGATCGACCTGCATGGGATCGAAGGCGCATTCAGCCCGATGGTCCTGGGAAATTCGATCGTATTCGCGGGCGAAAGATCGATCGCCGCAGGCAATACGAATCCATGGAACGGCCTGTCCTTCCTGGACCTTTACATCACTCGTGATCACAATGGTACATGGACAACGCCCGAGCGCCTTCCCGGCGAGATAAACGGACGCTTTCATGAAGGCCCCGCCGTATTCAGTACCGATGGCAACACCATGTATTTCACGCGAAGTGATTATTTCAAGTTCCGATTGAACAAGGATGAGAACAGCGTAAGCCACCTCAAGCTCTTCCGATCGGAAAAAAGTGCGACTGGTGAATGGGGCAACATCCACCAGTTCGCCTACAACGGTGATCACTTCTCCACCGGCCATGCGGCATTGAGCAGCGATGGCAACACACTCTACTTCATAAGCGATCGTCCGGGCGGTCTCGGTGGAACGGACATCTACCGGTGCACACGCTCGGACAGCACCTGGAACGAACCGGAGAACCTTGGCGCGACCATCAACACACCGGGCAACGAAATGTTCCCGACCATGAGCGGCGACACACTCTACTTCTCCACCAATGGCCGCGTGGGATTGGGTGGTGCGGATATCTTCCGATCGCATGTGCACAACGGTGAATGGAGCACTCCGCAGAACATGCACTACCCGATCAATAGTCCGGCTGATGATCTTGGCCTGGTATTCAACAGGGATCTGCGGACCGGCTACTTCAGTTCGGACCGGTCCGGCAGGGACGCGCTGTATTCCTTCACCATGAACGAACCCACGCTGATCGCACAAGGGATCTGCATCGATATGGGATCGGATGAACCGATCGCAGATGTGAGCGTACGGTTGCTCGATATGATCAATGGGGTATCGCTCACCACGATCACCGGTGAGGATGGGAAATTCGAATTCAGGGTGAGGCCTGATCGCGAGCTCCAGATCCGTGCATCGAAGGATGAGATGCTCACCGAAACGATCGATCTGATCACCGATGGACAGCGTTCGGACAAGACCTACACGATCGAGATGGAAATGAAACCGATCGAACTCGACAAGCCGATCCTGGTGAACAACATCTATTACGATTATGACAAATGGGAGATCCGGCCTGAAGCGGCGGTGGAACTACGCAAGCTCGGAAGGCTCTTCATCAACAACCCGGATATCACCTTTGAGCTGAGCTCACATACCGATAGCCGCGCAAGCGAACTCTACAATCTCGTATTGAGCGAAGCACGTGCGAAGAGCGCGGTTGATTTTCTGATCCGACAGGGCGTGGATCCCCGGAAGATCGTGGCCAAAGGTTATGGCGAATCACAATTGATGAACACGTGCAGCGACAATGTGGAATGCACGGAGGAACAGCATCAGCAGAACCGGCGCACCGAATTCAAGATCATCAAGTCGGAGATCGTTCAGAAATGACATCCTTCGCGAGCCGCGCCTCTGCCACGCTCACCGTTTCCGCGAAACTGCGTCCCGCGATGTGGCTCTCCACCCACGAAAGCACATCGAAATATTTCAGCACGAGCCCTTCGTTCGCATCCTTCAACAGATCGGTGAGCTGATCGCGCATCGATCGGAAAAGTTCCTTCTTCACCACGGGATCGGTGGCACGTGCAAGTTTCCGGATATGCTCGATCAGCATGGTCTCCAGCTGGTAGGCGCGCTGGTGGCGGTTGAGGAAACGTTGCGTCGATCGCACGATGTACTCCAGCAGATCGTAATTGCCGAGTTCGTAATGCACCACGAGGTTGAAGAGGCGCGCGTAGGTGAAGATGTCCTGCCGGAGCGTGGGCTCATTGTCGTTGAGCACCTTGTTCAACCAGAACAGGGCCTTGTTCATCTGCCCCGCCCCGAAATGCACGCATGCAAGTGCGAAATAGAATTCCAGCTCGTATTCCTTGTGCACACGTGTGCCGCCCTGTTCCAGACCTGCGATCACATCATCCACAAGTCCCATCGCCTTCTTGTATTCTCCAGATCGGTCCAGCAAACGCAACTCGCTCAAATAACTGGCGATGAAGAGTTGCGTTTCAATGTTCAATCCGTTGAAACCTGGCGTACCTGAGAGCGAGCGCATGCGTGTGATGTTCGCGCGGGCGTTCTTCAGATCGTGCAGTTCGATCTGGCAATTGATGATGTAATGCAACGTGCGGATGTAGCGCTTGGGCAGATCGCTCTTGAGCAGTTCGGTCTCATCCATGATCTTCTGCGCAAGCTGGAATTTCTCCAGACTGGTGGCCCAATTGCGCTTCGCCCAATGACAGAATCCCTGAGTGTAATAACAGATCGTGGCAGCTCTTTTCGATAGTGCCGTGTTCTTCCCGACGATCAGCGGATGTTCACTGATCTCCTCCACCATCGCGTGCTCGTCCTCGGTGCGCACATAGCCACCGCTGCGGAACACATAGTTGATCTTGGAGTAAAGGATGTGGTACGCGGCCAGGTTCCGAAGTTTCTCGATCACTTCCCGTTCCTCTTCGATCAGCGCATCGAGGTCCTTGGTGAACTCGCCCGATTCATAGGCTTCCTCCAAAAGCATCTTCTCCCAGCTCAGCAACTCGAACCAGTAATAGAACCGTTCGTTCTCACGGGCGATACGCTTGGCCCGATGCAGGAGTTTGTTGCATTCCACGAAGAGTGCCTTGTGGTATAGGATCTCAATGTTCTTGATCTCCTGCTTCAGTATGCCGCTCACCGAACTTTCAGCATGGTACGCACGAAGGGCCTTCAGGATCAACTTGTACAAATGGTTCTTTTCCGATGGAAGATGCTTCACGAAGGTTTCCTTCGCGAACAGCTTCTTTATCGCCTCTTCGTCATAGACTTTCTGCTTGTCGATCGCGTCGAAGATCCGCAGGTAGTTCTTGTCGCCGGATTGGAGCGAAGAGTGCAGCTTGAAGAACCGCTTCTCCGATTTTGTCAGCGATCTGATCAGGTCATGTAACTCCGTACTTGGTTTCATCGCGTGACGATCTGTTCGTTGGGATCCCAACCCATTGTCCCAAAATTAGGGATCCTGCTGAACTTGTCCAGTACGCTGATCCGCCGTGGGCCTTACGCCTAAATTCGTCACATGCAATTGGCTTCCATTCACTTCTTCCTCCGATCGGTTCTCATGGCATGTCTCACATTCCTGGCCGTTGCAACTATTGCGCAGACCGATTGCAGGAGTACCAAAGGGCATTTGCATAGGACAGGAACATTGAAAGGCGGGGCGATGGATCTCTGGCCGATGGATATCCTTCACCAAAAGATCACCCTCGATCTTACTTCACCCAATGTGATCAGCGCAGCTTGTGAAGTGAAGGCCGCACCACGGTTGGCTGATCAGGAAATGATCCAATTACAACTTCTCGGGCTCACGGTCGACTCGATCGTAATGGCAGGTACAACATTGGATCATGTGCATACCGATGAACTGCTTACGATCCAGTTCGGCAACACTCTTCTTATAACGGACACGGTGACTTTCACCATTCATTATCACGGCGATCCGGCCACCGATCCAAGCGGTTTCGGCGGATTCTACACCACGCCTTCTTACATCTACAACCTCGGCGTCGCATTCGAGAGCATTCCACATTCCTACGGCCGCGCGTGGTTTCCATGCGTGGACAATTTCACCGAACGGAACACGTACGAATTCATAGTACGAACGAATGGGGGAAAGAACGCCTGGTGCAACGGTGAACTGATCGATGAAATACAGACCGGTGACACGTTGATCCGCCATTGGAAAAAGGATCTTCCGATCCCGGCTTATCTCGCATCGGTTTCCGCTGCGGAATACCTTTCCGTGAGCGATACGGTACAAAGCATCGCAGGCAACGAAGTTCCGATCGTACTCGCTGCACGGCAGCCGGACATTGCGAACATGTCATCCTCCTTCATGAACCTTCCGGTCGCGTTCGATCACTTCGAATCGTGGTTCGGGCGATTTCGCTGGCAGAAGATTGGTTATGTTCTAACGCCGATCGGTGCGATGGAACATTCCACGAGCATCCATTTCCCGGCTTCGATCGTGGATGGATCGCTCGATCCGGAGGATATCATGGCGCATGAACTCGCGCACGAATGGTTCGGTAATCTGGTGACCTGCGAGCGCGCCGAGGAGATGTACCTCAACGAAGGCTTCGCGGAATACCTGAGCTTTCTCTTTTTTGAAGGTGTCTACGGCCGCGATAGGTACATGCAGATCATTCGCAGCAACCATCGAAAAATGGTGCACCAGGCCCATCTGCTCGATGAAGGTTGGTGGCCGCTCGCCGATGTGCCACAGCAATGGACCTATGGCTCGCATTCCTACGACAAGGGCGCTGATGTGATCCATTCACTTCGCGGTTACCTCGGCGACAGCCTGTTCCGATCGGGGCTTACCAGTTTCCTGGATCAACATGAATTCCAGCCGGTGAACAGCATGATGTTGCGCGATCATCTCAGTGCATCGACCGGTGTGGATATGACCGATTTCTTCGCCGATCACATTTTCCAACCGGGCTGGGCCTCTTTTGAAGTTGACTCGTTCCAAGTGGATAATGATCTGCAGACAACGATCCACATTCAGCAGAAGCTGCGCGGAGCAAACGAATTCTTCAACAATGTGCCTCTTGCAGTGACGTGCATTGGTTCGAATGGTGAACGTTGGATAACACCGGATCGGATCGTAGTTGGTGGTGAAATTTCGATCGCTTCGATCCAGCCACCGTTCGAACCGATCGCGATCATTCTCAATGCCGATGAACTGATCAGCCTTGCGATCACTGCGGATGAGGATACGCTTACGCAGACCGGATCGAAGAGCTATCCGATCTCTAATTTCCGTGTTACCGTTGGTGCGATCGATGCACCGATGCCGATCCGGATCGAGCAATACTGGGTTTCGGCAGATCAAGAGGTGGAGGAAGAATTCATGTACCAGATCTCCCCGGATCGATGGTGGCGCGTGATCGGGAACTTTCCGACGGAAGCGCAGATCGATGCACGGATCGAATACGATGGAAGAGCTACAGTGAACAGTTCGCTTGATCTTGAACTGATGCAAAATGCGGGAACAATCGCATTCCACGAGGATAGTCTTGTGCTTCTCTACCGCGAGGATCAACATGCCGGCTGGGTCCCACATCCGGATTTCACCATTCAAACGCTGGGCAACCCGACGGATAAATGGGGCCGGATCGAATTCAGCGGATTGCGTGCGGGCGAATACGCGCTGGGCTGGAGGAAAAGCGCGGTCTCGATCGCAGAACACTCAGAGGAAATACAATGGTCGATCTATCCGAATCCGGCGCAGGACAGGATCACGATCGAAACCGATCGGGCGGATCCGCGGGGTGTTTATGAATTGATGGATCGGAAAGGCCGCATGGTGTTATGGCAACCGAGCGATGGTGCGATCACCCATATTCCGTTACCAGCGATCGCGGCAGGAACTTATGAAGTGCGATTCCGTGATCTGTCCGGCAACGTACACCGGACCGGGCGCGTAACGATCGTGAAATAGATCCGATCCAGATCGAAGGGCTCGATCACCTGTGAGCCTTTCGATCCGATCTTGAACGGAAAGGCCTGGAATGATCGGTCAACGACAGGATCATGTTCGGCAACGACCGGATCTGCGTAAGTGGCGCAGGTGGAAAGCCCGTAAGCGAGGCCTCACCCCCAGCCCCTCTCCGGAGGCGAAGCGGACTCTTTTCATTTCCTGAGCGCGGACTTGCAACCCCTTCGACTCCGCTCAGGACAAGCTCCGCCACGACCTGACGGAAACCCGCCCAAAAAACTACTTCACGTAGCGCAGGCTGCGGCCGGGATACTTTGCGATCGCATCAAGCTCTTCTTCGATCCGGAGAAGCTGGTTGTACTTCGCGATCCGATCGCTGCGGCTTGCACTGCCGGTCTTGATCATGCCGCAGTTGAGCGCCACGGCGAGATCGGCGATGGTGCTGTCCTCCGTTTCGCCACTGCGATGGCTCATGATGCTGGTGTAGCCCGCGCGGTGCGCCATATCCACGGCTTCGATGGTTTCGGTGAGCGTTCCGATCTGATTCACTTTCACCAGGATGCTGTTCGCTATGCCCTGCTCGATGCCTTGCGAAAGACGCTTCGTGTTGGTCACGAACAGATCATCGCCGACGAGCTGCACGCGATCGCCGAGTTCTTCGGTGAGTGTTTTCCAGCCCTTCCAATCATCTTCGGCCATGCCATCTTCGATGCTTACGATCGGGTAACGCTTCGCCCAATCCACCCACATCGCGACCAGATCATCGCTTGAAAGATCCTTGCCAGTGCTTTCCAGCGTGTAGCGCTTCTTCTTGCTGTTGTAGAATTCGGTGGAAGCGCAATCCAACGCGAGAACTACATCCTTGCCAGGTGTGTAGCCCGCTTTTTCGATCGCCTCCATCACCAACTTCAGTGCATCCTCGTTGCTTTTCAGATCGGGCGCGAAACCACCTTCGTCACCCACGTTCGTGCTCAAGCCGCGCTTCTTCAGCACGGCCTTCAAATTGTGGAAGACCTCGGTGCCCATGCGCAGACCTTCCGCGAAATTCTCCGCGCCCACAGGCATGATCATGAATTCCTGCACATCCACTTTGTTGTCCGCGTGCGCACCGCCGTTCAGGATGTTCATCAACGGTACTGGGAGCGTGTTTGCACTGACACCGCCCACGTAGCGGTAGAGCGGCAATTCGAGCAGATCGGCGGCGGCCTTTGCCACGGCAAGGCTTACGCCAAGGATAGCGTTCGCACCGAAATTCGATTTGTTCGGTGTGCCGTCGAGGGAGATCAACACGTTGTCGATCAGGGTCTGATCGGTAACGAGACCACCACGCAACTCTTCATCGATCGTGGTGTTCACGTGTTCCACGGCGTTCAGTACGCCTTTGCCGAGATAGCGTTTCTTGTCGCCATCGCGCAACTCCACAGCTTCGTGTGCGCCGGTGCTGGCGCCGCTTGGTACAGCAGCGCGGCCCATGTGCCCGCTATCGGTCCACACTTCAACTTCAATGGTGGGATTGCCGCGTGAATCAAGGATCTCGCGTGCCTGGATCTTTTCGATCAAGCTCATGTGTCAGAATAGGATGATGAGGTTCAAGCGTTCTGGTGAATGGCCTGTTCAACGCCGGCGTGGGCCATCATATTTTCTACGAAGCGATCGAAAAGGTAGCGGCTGTCGAGCGGACCCGGACCAGCTTCAGGATGGTATTGCACACTGAAGATCGGGCGGTCCTTCACGGCCATGCCAGCCACGCTTCCATCGTTCAAATGCACGTGCGTCAGTTCCAATTCCGGATGGCTGTCGATCTCCTTCCTGCGCACCACGAAGCCGTGGTTCTGCGAAGTGATCTCATCGTGGCCGGTGGTAAGGTCCTTCACCGGATGATTGATGCCGCGATGTCCATGATGCATTTTCTCGGTCGGCAATCCGAAGCTTTCCGCCAGAAGCTGATGCCCGAGACAGATCCCAAATACAGGAATTCCCGTTGCCACGATCCGCTTCACAAGATCGACACTATCGGGCATCGCACCTGGATCACCGGGACCATTTCCGATCAGAAATCCATCAGGCTTCCAGGCAAGCATTTCGGCGACCGGAATGTGCATCGGGAAGACCTTTACGCGGCAGCCGCGTTCCAGCAGGCTCCGCTCGATGTTCAGCTTCACCCCGAAATCCACCACCGCCACACGCATTCCTTTGTTCTCCTGGCCAAGCTCATACGCTTCGGTTCCACACACCTTGCTGGAAAGTTCCAGCCCTTCCATGCTCGGTGTTTGGGCCAATCGCTTCTTCAGTTGATCCAGATCCATCTCGGTGCTGCTGATCAACGCGTTCTGGGCGCCTCTGTCACGAATGTGTTTCACCAACTGCCGGGTATCGATATCACTGATCCCGACAACGCCCTGCGCCTTCAGCAGATCTTCGAGCGATCCATCTCCCGCAGGCCGGCTCCAAACATCACTGAACTTCTTCACTACCAGTCCCGCAATGGTGAGCTTGTGGCTTTCCACCTCATCGGCCTTCACACCGTAATTGCCGATGTGCGGTGTGGCCATCACCATGATCTGCCCGGTATAGCTGGGATCGGTAAAGATCTCCTGGTAGCCGGTCATTCCGGTATTGAAGCAGATCTCGCCGGTGGTGATCCCCTTTGCACCGATCGCGCGCCCTTCAAAAACGGTCCCATCGGCAAGAAGAAGGATCGCTTTGGGGCGCTGGCTTACGAGCATGGTGCGGTGGTGGGATTTGGCGCCGCAAAGGTAAGGTTTTGGAGGCGATCTGCGGTGGATCGATACTCGCTGCGCTTCTGATTCGTGCGATCATCAAATGATCTTTAACAGCGTGGAGCCAACTTGAATAAAACTGCTCAGCGCTCGTCTACATCCCGATCGGGACCGAGATCAACCCAGGTCGCTTATTGTCATTATTGAAGTCCACCAGATAACCACACCTTGCGATCGCCTCGAAATCCGGTTGGATCGTTCCATATGCCCGTTGGCCTCCGTCCGCCCTGCTGATCGATTGGTCCACTTTAAGCTTCCCATCCTCACCAAAAGCGATCAATACTGGGAACAGCGCAGGATCCATTGTCTTCAGCTGAAGTTCTTCCGGTTTCGCAGGATCTTGGGAACTCGCGATCACACCCAGATAAAGCCTGCCATTCTCAGAAAATGGATTGAGGGATAGGTACGGGCTCCATTTCATGCGGGTCTGGTAGCGCTGCTTCCCGGTCGCATCGAATGCACAGATGAACAACTGATCGATGCTGCCTCCAAAAATGTAACCTTCACCGCCCTCCGTCATCACCAGATCGCTCAAATATCCGGGCTCTTTCTTATCCTCCTGCACCGGAATACGATATTCTGTAGTTGGAGTAAGATCGGACTGTAGGCTGCCGATCAACCATTCGGCAGGATCATCTTTTTTGGTAGGTGAGACCAGGGCCCCGAACCATGCTTTGTTCCCCACTACATCCATGGTTATATCGTGAAGGAATTCGATTCCCAGTTCACATTTCCACAGAAGAAATTCCTCATCGTGCAACTTGAAGAAAGTGGCCTGTTTGTTCCGGAATTCCTTGTTCTTTACGTTCACTTTGGTTGAACCATCCGCCTTTTCCTTTGTCTTCTCCTCGGTGAGCAGCACTGCGGAAACATTGAGGTAGACTGCGCCGGCATCACTAAAATGCATTTCAATATTGGAACCGTAGGAATGCACCGGTACCTTGTATATCGCAGCCCAGTCTGGTACGAACTCAGCATCAGTAACCCAGCACATGACGAGCTGTATATCGGTCATTTTGATCTTGTCGAAATAGAACAGGATCTTGTCACCGCTCGTACTCGATGCGATCTGCACCAATGGTCCGGTGCCATAGTAGCTTTTGGGATCGAAAGGGATCTCGCCGATCTGGACCGGAGTTCCAAGCGGCTCCAAGGTATGGGGTCATATCCGATCACGAACAAACGTACGAGCCCGGTCTCTTCGTTCCACAAGCGGTAAAGGACTGCAGGTGCGCTGTCGCAATGAAGAATTCACGTACGGCAAATTTCTCATCGTTGGCTTGAAATTGAAGCTCACGTGTTGCCACTGCATTGGGTACTCCTCTTCGGAATGCGTTCAACACGAACCTCACTTTCAATGGGTGCTTCTTATCCGCTTCCCCTTCCAGGGAATAAAAGGTCTCTCCGATGCACAGCGGAGCATATCGAAGATCATAAGCAGCTTGTACCACGGGCTGGTCAGCAGCATGATGTTCCACTGCTCCGATCTGGCCGAAGAGATCCTGCCCCTGCCAGAGCAAGAGAAAGGAAATGAGCAGGATGTGACGGGCTTGCGCTTGGACCATTGTGTGTAGTGATCTAATTTCAAAGGGCATCGAATATAGCGGATCCCTTTACGGTCATAACGTATGAGCTTGATCTGAAATGGCAGGCATGAACGACAGAAGCGCCTCGCGGCGCTTCTGAACAATTGATCTGGTCCGATCGGGATTACTCGGCTTTCGCCTCCTCACCACCTTCAGCTTTGGGCTGATCGGATTTTGCAGCACCTTCGGCCTTTTTCGCTCCACCGGCACGACGCGTGCGGCGGGTCTTCTTGGCAGCTGCGCCTGCTTTCTCCTTGGTATAGGTCGTATTGAAATCCACCAATTCGATCATCGCCATTTCAGCGGCATCGCCGAGACGATTACCCAATTTGATGATCCGCACATAACCTCCTGGACGCGCAGCGATCTTCGGGGCGACATCCCGGAAAAGGGCCGCGGTGGCATCCTTGCTTTGAAGATAGCTGAAAACCGTACGGCGGCTATGTGTCGTGTCGTCCTTGCTCTTCGTGAGCAGCGGCTCAACATAGCGGCGCAACGCCTTGGCCTTGGCCAGGGTTGTCTCAATGCGCTTATGCTCGATCAGCGAGATCGCCATGTTGCTCAGCAGCGCGTCGCGGTGGGCCTTCTTGCGGCCAAGCGCGTTGTTCTTGTTCCCGTGTCTCATGACAATTCTCAGTTGTCAGTTGTTCGTTGTCAGTTGCCAGCAAAAACTGACAACCGACAACCGACAACCATTTACTCTTTATCCAACTTATACTTCGCTACGTTCATCCCGAAGCTCAGGCCCTTGTTCTCCACCAGGTCCTCGAGTTCGGTAAGGCTCTTCTTCCCGAAGTTGCGGAACTTCAAGAGGTCGTTCTTGTTGAAGGATACCAGATCACCGAGCGTTTCGATGTCAGCGGCCTTCAAGCAATTCAGGGCACGAACGCTGAGGTCCATGTCCACGAGCTTCGTCTTGAGCAACTGGCGCATGTGCAGGCTGGTCTCGTCGAACTCTTCTGCTTCAACACGCTCCTCCACATCCAGGCTGATCCGCTCATCGCTGAACAGCATGAAGTGGTGGATCAGGATCTTGGCAGCTTCCTGAAGAGCGTTCTTCGGCGTGATGCTACCGTCAGTGGTCACTTCGATCGTGAGCTTCTCGTAATCGGTCTTCTCTTCCACACGTGTGTTCTCCACGGTGTACTTCACGTTCTTGATCGGCGTGAAGATGGAATCGATGTAGATCGTTCCGATCGGCGAGCCTTCCACCTTGTTCTCATCAGCGGGAACATAGCCACGGCCTTTGCCAACGGTAAGTTCCACATGAAGCTTCACGCTGTTATCCATGTGCGCGATCACCAGATCTGGATTGAGCACCTGGAAACCCGTGGTGTGCTTGCCGATATCGCCCGCGGTGAAACTGTCCTTGCCGGTGATGGTGAAGGATACTTTCTCGGTGCTCACATCGTCGAGTTGACGACGGAAGCGCACTTGTTTGAGGTTGAGCACGATCTCGGTCATATCCTCGATCACGCCCTTGATGGTGCTGAACTCATGGTCCACGCCTTCGATCCGTACGGATGTGATGGCGTGACCTTCGAGTGACGACAGAAGGATCCGGCGCAGCGAATTCCCGATCGTGATACCGTAACCCGGCTCAAGCGGACGGAACTCGAAGGAACCGCGCTTGTCGTCGGATTCTATCATGGTGACCTTGTCAGGCCTCTGGAAGTCTAGGATGGGCATTGGTCTCCTGCTGGTTTTTGTTACTTCGAATACAATTCCACGATCAGCTGCTCACGGATGTTCTCCGGGATCTGCGCACGCTCGGGCATGTTGATGAACTTTCCAGCCAGTGTGGTCGGGTTCCATTCCAACCAATCGTATCGCGCACTGTTCACTGAAACACTGTTCGTGATCGCTTCCAACGAGCGGCTCTTCTCACGAACCGCGATCGTTTGTCCAGGGCGGATGTTGTAGCTGGGGATGTTCACCGGCTGGCCATCAACGGTGATGTGGCCATGGCTCACCAGCTGGCGGGCGGCACGGCGCGTTGGAGCGATACCCAGACGGAATACCGTGTTGTCCAAACGCGCTTCACAAAGTTGAAGGAGCACCTCGCCGGTGATCCCGCGCTTGCTGGAAGCGAGCTCGTACATCTTCTCGAACTGGCGCTCGAGGATGCCGTAGGTGTATTTCGCCTTCTGCTTTTCACGAAGTTGGATCGCATATTCGCTCTCCTTCTTGCGCCGGCGGGCATTGGGTCCATGTTGACCGGGGCTGTGGGGCTTGCGCTCCATCCACTTATCCGGGCCGTAGATCGCTTCCTTGAATTTCCGGGCGATCCGGGTCTTGGGTCCTGTGTAACGTGCCATTCTTTTTCTCTTTTGGGTGCGCTCAACGCACCAACAACAGAGCGTACGTCCATACGCTCCTACGGTTGATCAAACGCGGCGCTTTTTAGGTGGACGGCAGCCGTTGTGAGGCATTGGGGTGATGTCCATGATCTCGGTCACTTCCACACCGCTATTGTGCAGTGCGCGGATGGCGCTTTCGCGGCCCGATCCGGGACCTTTCACGAACACCTTCACTTTACGCAGGCCCAGTTCATGGGCTTCACGAGCGGCCTCTTCGGCGCTCACCTGTCCTGCGTATGGCGTGTTCTTCTTACTGCCGCGGAAGCCTTGCTTCCCGGAGGAGGACCAGCTGATCACTTCACCCTTGTTGTTCGTGAGGGAAATGATAAGATTGTTGAACGTTGCCTGTATGTGGGCTTGGCCATAGGCTTCCACTACAACGTTCTTCTTCTTTTTCTTGCCGCCTCCTTTCTGCTCTTGCTTTGCCATTGTCTTGAGTTGATCATGAGTAGATCCCCGGAGCACTCAGCATGCCCGGAATCACCCCTCTTTACTTGGTCGCTTTCTTCTTATTGGCAACGGTCTTCCGCTTGCCTTTGCGTGTACGCGCATTGGTACGGGTGCGCTGGCCGCGCAACGGCAGACCGGCACGGTGGCGAAGACCGCGGTAGCTACCGATGTCCATCAACCGCTTGATGCTGAGCTGCACTTCACTACGAAGAGCACCCTCGACCTTTACGTTCTCGTTGATGTATTGGCGGATCCGCGCTTGCTCCTCATCGGTCCAGTCATCAACCTTGGTGTCTGGATCGACCTCGGCCTTTGTAAGGATCTCCAATGCCTGACTACGGCCAATGCCATAGATGTAGGTGAGGCCGATGGAGCCGCGCTTGTTCTTGGGTAGGTCTATGCCTGCGATACGTGCCATGTGCTCTAACGATTATCAGCCTTGACGCTGCTTGAACTTCGGGTTCTTCTTGTTGATGATGTACAAGCGTCCTTTGCGGCGAACGATCTTGCAATCCGCTGAACGCTTCTTGAGTGAGGCCCTGACCTTCATGATCTTCTGTTGTCTTAGCTCTTGTATCGGAAGGTGATGCGTCCTTTGCTCAGATCGTACGGGCTCATTTCCACTTTCACTTTGTCCCCAGGCAGGATCCGGATGTAGTGCATCCGCATCTTGCCTGAAATGTGGGCAACGATCACGTGGCCGTTCTCAAGCTCCACCCGGAACATGGCATTGCTCAGCGCTTCCTTGATAACGCCGTCCTGCTCGATCGTTCCAGTTTTACTCATCCTTCTTCCTTCCGTTCTTTTCGTTCTATCGTCAATGGAATGAAACGCTCATTCCGTGTTCCTATTCTGTTGCATGCGAAGAGGTCGCCCTCAACACATTTTCACCCTTCGCCTTCAGTACATCATGGATGTAACTGAACGTTGAAAGGACCTCTGCCTTGCCCGGCCGTACGACTACATTATGCTCAAAATGAGCACTGGGCTTTCCATCGCGTGTCACCACGGTCCAGCCATCCTCCAATTGCCGCACTTCCTTTTTACCCATATTGATCATGGGTTCGATCGCCAGCACCATTCCGGATCGGAGCTTCACACCGTGCCCGCGGCGACCATAATTGGGCACTTCGGGAGGTTCATGAAGCTTTCTTCCCACTCCGTGACCCACCAGTTCGCGTACAACTCCGTAACCGTTGCTTTCCGCATGTTCCTGAACTGCTGCACCGATATCGCCGATCCTGTTGCCCTCCACCGCCTGCTCGATCGCCCGATCAAGACACTCCCGCGTCACCTGGAGCAACCGTTTCACTTCATCCGGCACATCACCGACCATGAACGTGTAGGCGCTATCACCATAAAGGCCGTTCATCAGCACGCCACAATCCACGCTGGCGATATCACCTTCCTTGAGAGCTCTTGCCCCAGGAAGACCGTGTACCACCTGTTCGTTCACACTGATCAGCAAGGTCGAAGGGCATCCGTACAATCCCTTGAATCCAGGAATGGCGCCATTGTCCCTTATGAACTCTTCGGCCATGCGATCGAGGTGGGCGGTAGTAACGCCTGGGGCGATCATTCTGGCGACTTCTGCCAAGGTCCTTCCAACAAGTAAAGAACTTTCCTTCAACAATGCGACTTCTTCGTCGCTCAATACGTTCACCGTCCTGCCCATGCGCCTTAACCGGCCATGCCGTAGGCAGCTCCACCAGATCTTCCCTTGATCCGGCCGGATTTCATCAAACCATCGTAATGCCGCATGAGCAGGTGGCTCTCGATCTGCTGCAGTGTATCCAACAATACACCCACCATGATCAACAATGAAGTTCCACCGAAGAACTGTGCAAAACCCTGCTTAATACCGAACATCACTGCAAATGCCGGCATGATCGCTACGAGACCCAGGAAGATCGCACCAGGCAACGTGATCCGCGAAAGAAGTTCATCGATATGACCAGCGGTCTGTTTGCCAGGCTTCACACCTGGAATGAATCCACCGTTCCGCTTCATGTCATCGGCGAGCTGGTTCGGATTCACTGTGATGGCCGTATAGAAGTACGTGAAGAGGACCACCATCAGAAAAAGCGTGAAGTTGTAGAAAAAGCCCTGGCTGTTGGCCATGCTCACCAGAAAGTCCGGAGGTGCATCTCCCCACCAGGGAGCCTGCGCCAGATACATCGGCACCAACACGATGGCTTGTGCAAAGATGATCGGCATCACACCAGCGGCGTTCACTTTCAATGGAATGTAATTGCGAACTCCACCGTACTGTTTGTTCCCCTGTACACGTTTCGCGAATTGAACCGGGATCCGTCGGGTGCCCTGTACCAAAAGGATGCATCCGGCAATGATCAGAACCCAGATCACCACTTCCACGAGCAGCAGCACCAGACCGCCACCTCCGGGACCCATGCGGCCCACGACCTCCTGCGCGAATGATTGCGGGAACTGGGCCAGGATACCGATCATGATGATCAAGGAAATACCGTTCCCGAGACCACGCTCGGTAATGCGCTCACCGAGCCACATCACGAACAAGGTGGAAGCCGTCAGGATCACAATGCTCGTAGCGAGCCAGAACTGACTGTCGGGCCGGGCTTCAGGTTCGATAGTGGCCAGGATATAACTTGGAGCCTGGAACACACAGATCAGGATCGTAAGGTACCTGGTCCATTGATTGATCTTGCGACGCCCACTCTCCTCCCGTTGCATCTTCTGTACGGTAGGTACAGCGATGCCCATGAGCTGCATGATGATGGAGGCCGAGATGTAGGGCATGATCCCCAGTGCGAAGATGGAAGCACGGGTGAAGGCGCCACCGGTGAAGATCGCAAGGATCTCCACGATACCTCCGCCACCGGTTGGATCGGATGAAAGCCTGGCACTGTCCACACCGGGCAATACGATGAAGCTCCCGATGCGGTACACCAGCAGCAGACCCAACGTAATCAGGATGCGGTTACGCAGTTCCTCGATCCGCCAGATGTTCTTGATCGTGTCGATCAGGTTCTTCATTCCTTTTGTCTACTTCGGTTCCTACTGATCCGACTTATCCTCTTTGCGTGCGATCGTAAGGGCTTTTCCGCCAGCCTTCTCGATAGCGCTTTTGGCGTTTGCACTGAAAGCATGTGCCTCGATATCGATCGCCGACTTCAGATCCCCCCGGCCCAGCACCTTCAGCTTATCATTCTTAGCGATCAAGCCATTGGTGTAGAGTACTTCAGGATTGATCGATCTCAAGCTTTGGGAATCGGCCAAGCTTTGAAGAGTATCGAGGTTGATCCCTTTGTATTCGACCCGGGTTGGGTTCGTGAAGCCGAATTTCGGAACGCGGCGCACCAATGGCATCTGCCCGCCTTCGAAACCACGCTTACGGCTGTAACCAGCACGCGATTGCGCACCTTTATGACCGCGCGTGGAGGTGCCACCACGACCACTGCCTTCGCCGCGGCCGATCCGTTTCTCTTTCTTGGTGGCTCCTTCAGCCGGTTTGAGTCTGCTCAGATCCATCGTCTTGTTCTTCTATATATCAAGCGTCCTGTACGGTCACCAAATGGTGCACCTTTTCAACCATGCCGCGGATCTGCGGCGTACCCTCCACTTCAGCCCGTTTGCCGATGCGGCCAAGTCCCAAGGCTTTCAAGGTGTCCTTCTGACGCTTGGGACACTTGATCTGGCTGCGAGTTTGTGTTATGATCAGCTTGCTCATGGTCTTCGTTCCGCGAATATCGGAACCTTATTCTACTTATCCGTTGAAAACCTTATCCAGTTTCACTCCGCGCTGCCTGGCCACTGCGTTCGCATCGCGCAAGCTTACGAGTGCTTCGATGGTCGCCTTCACCACGTTGTGGGGATTGCTGCTACCCTTGCTCTTGGCGAGTACATCGGTGATACCCACGGACTCGAGCACCGCACGCATCGCACCACCGGCGATCACACCGGTACCATGTGCCGCTGGCTTGAGGAATACCTGGGCGCCAGCGAACTTACCTTCCTGCGGATGCGGGATCGTACCTTTCAGTACTGGAACCTTCACCAGGTTCTTCTTCGCATCGTCGATCCCCTTGGCGATCGCCTCTTGCACCTCCTTGGCCTTGCCGAGACCATGCCCTACGACACCGTTCTCGTTGCCTACCACCACAATGGCTGCGAAAGTGAAGGTACGGCCACCTTTGGTCACCTTCGTTACGCGGTTGAGAGCTACCAGCTTATCCTTCAGCTCGAGATCGCTGCTCTTGACCTTCTTATTGTTCGTTTCAGACATCAGCTATTGTGATCAAAAGTTGAGACCGGCTTCACGTGCAGCATCTGCAAGTGCTTTAACTCGTCCGTGGTACAGATAACCATTCCGATCGAAAACGACCTTTTCGATACCGGCGGCCTTCGCCTTCTCGGCGATCGCTTGCCCGACCTTCTTCGCTTGTTCGATCTTGGGAATTCCATTGGCCGCCTTTTCCTTCAAGGAAGAAGCGCTGACAAGCGTGCGTCCGGTTTCATCGTCCACCAATTGAACGTACATTCCCGTGTTGCTCCGATACACCGAAAGGCGTGGACGTTCCTGCGTACCGTGAACCTTCTTGCGTACCCGCTGCTTGATCTTGAGTCGGCGTGCGATCCTATCGAATGCCATGGCTGTTCTTATTTACCTGCTGCTTTACCTGCCTTACGACGCACAACTTCACCCACGAAGCGTACACCCTTGCCCTTGTATGGCTCCGGTTTGCGCAACGAGCGGAGTTTGGCCGCTACTTGTCCGATCAGTTGCTTATCCGGTGATTCCAGACGTACGATCGGATTCTTACCTTTTTCCTGGGCCGCGGATACTTTGATCTGCGGTGGAAGCTCGATGGTCACGGTATGCGAAAAACCGAGCGAAAGCGTAAGCTGCTGGCCCTTGGCGACCGCGCGATACCCCACACCGACCAGTTCCTGCTGCACGACAAAACCTTCGCTTACGCCCTGTACCATGTTCGCGATCAAAGCACGGTACAGGCCGTGCTTGGCACGATGTGGCTTGGCATCACTTGGACGTTCCACAGTAAGGACCCCATCATCCTGTTTCATGCTGATGTTGGGATCTACCGCCTGCTCAAGAGTACCCTTGGGCCCTTTCACAGTTACGATGTTCTTGTCGCTGATCGTGATCTGCACCCCTTTGGGTACATTGATCGGTGCTTTTCCTATGCGTGACATCTTCTTATCTTCTTAACTCACGTAGCACAACACTTCGCCACCTACGTTCAAGGCTCTTGCTTCCTTGTCAGTTACCACGCCCTTGCTGGTGGAGATGATCGCGACACCAAGGCCATTCAATACGCGTGGAAGATCCTGGGCATGGGCGTACTTGCGCAGGCCTGGTGAGCTTACCCTTGTAAGCTCCTTGATCGCGTTCTGGCGGGTCTGATCGTTGTATTTCAAAGCGATCTTGATCCTTCCCTGTTTTCCATCCTCTTCCATCTTGTAGGACAGGATGTAACCCTTATCGTAGAGTATCCGCGTGATATCCTTCTTCAGGTTGCTGGCGGGCACTTCCACGACCTTCTTGCGCGCTTGGATCGCATTGCGCAACCGGGTCAGGTAATCGGCTATTGGATCGGTCGTCATTTGTGTTCTCTTTCCTGGTTACCAACTGCTCTTGGTCACACCTGGGATCTTACCCTCCAGTGCCATTTGCCGGAACATGTTCCGTGATATGCCGAACAAACGCATGTAGCCACGCGGACGTCCGGTAAGCTGGCAGCGGTTGTGTTTGCGTACCGCGCTCCCGTTCACTGGAAGTTTCTGCAATGCGTCCCAATCACCTGCGGCCTTCAAGGCGGCACGTTTGGCAGCATACTTCTCCACCATCTTCGCGCGCTTCCGCTCGCGGGCTTTCATGGATTCCTTGGCCATCTTCTACTGTTCTTTGTTCTTGTCCGAGAAGGGGAAACCCAATTCGCGCAAAAGCGCTTTGGCCTCCTCATCGGTCTTGGCTGTTGTAACGAAAGTGATATCCATACCCTGCAGGCGGCTCACTTTATCGATATCGATCTCCGGGAAGATGATCTGTTCCTTCACGCCCATGGTGAAGTTTCCTTTTCCATCGAAACCGTTGGCTTTCACTCCCCGGAAGTCCCTCGTTCGTGGCAACGAAACGCTGATCAATCGGTCAAGGAATTCGAACATGCGCTCACCACGAAGGGTCACCCGTGCGCCGATCGGCATGCCTTTGCGCAATTTGAAATTGCTGATGTCCTTCTTGGAAAGTGTAGGGACCGCTTTCTGGCCAGCGATGACGGACATCTCGGCAACGGCGCTCTCAACGATCTTCTTATCACCTACAGCGCTTCCCAACCCTTGGTTCAGGCTGATCTTCTGCAGGCGTGGCACTTGCATCGGGCTCTTGTACCCGAACTCCTTCATGAGCTTCGGTGCCACTTCCTCATGGTATTTGGCGCGAAGCCTTGGTACGTAACTCATGACTTGATCACCTCTCCGGTGCGTTTGCTGGTGCGCACGAGCCGGCCGTCCTTATCCAGCTTACGGCCTACTCGCGTGGGTTCTCCGCTCTTTGGGTCGATCAGCATCAGGTTGCTGATGTGGATCGGGCCCTCCTTCTCCACGATACCGCCTTGCGGCTTTGCGGTAGTGGGTTTGCTATGTTTCTTATTGATGTTCAATCCCTCAACGAATGCTACCATCCGATCGCGATCCACATCCAGCACACGGCCCTTCTTGGAGCGTTCCACCCCGGAAAGCACCTGGACCATGTCCCCTTTCTTGATATGCGTTTTCTTTTGCATCTCCTTGTGTGTTCAGAGCACTTCCGGTGCGAGGGAAATGATCTTCATGAACTTCTTCTCGCGCAGCTCCTTGGCAACAGGTCCGAAGATGCGGGTCCCCTTCATTTCACCTGCAGCATCGAGCAGCACCACAGCATTATCATCGAAACGGATGTAGCTGCCGTCCTTCCGCCGCGTCTCCTTTTTAGTCCGGACCACGACCGCCTTGTGCACGGTGCCTTTCTTGGTGCTTCCATTGGGCATGGCCTGCTTTATGCTGACCACGATCGTATCACCGATACGAGCATATCGGCGGGCCGTGCCACCAAGCACCCGGATGCAAAGCACTTCCTTCGCTCCGCTATTGTCTGCTACGTTAAGCCTGGATTCCTGTTGGATCATCGCTGCTGAGTTTTTACTTGGCCCTTTCCACAACCTCCACCAGACGCCAGCGTTTGTGACGGCTCAGGGGACGTGTTTCCATGATCCGCACCGTATCACCGATATGCGCCTCATCCTTCTCGTCGTGGGCCATGAATTTGCTGGATAGCCTAACGAACTTCCTGTATTTCGGGTGCATTACACGGCGCTCGACCATGACCACCACGCTCTTGTTCATCTTGTCGCTGGTGACAACACCTACACGCTCTTTCCTGAGTTTGCGCTCCATGGTCCTATTTGCTTTGAACGTTGTTCTCACGCTTGCGCAACTCGGTGAGGATCCTTGCCACATCCTTACGCTTCTGACGCAGTTGCATGGGATTTTCGATCGGGCTTACCGTATGATTGAAGCGTAACCTGGTAAGTGCGCCCCGCTCGTCCTGCAGCTTATCCTGCAGTTCCGCAACAGTAAGATCCTTCAATTCGAGTCCTTTCTTCTTCATGACACTATCTTATTGGCCGTCGTAATCTTCACGGACAACGAACTTGGTCTTGATCGGCAGTTTCTGGGCAGCGAGCCGAAGCGCCTCCTGAGCTGTTGCTGTAGGGACACCATCCACTTCGAAAATGATGCGGCCGGCATGTACTACCGCTACCCAATGGTCCAGGGAGCCTTTACCTTTTCCCATCCGCACTTCTGCTGGCTTGCTGGTAACAGGCTTGTCGGGGAACACTTTGATCCACACCTGGCCTTCACGCTTCATGAACCTTGTGAGCGCTACCCGGGCAGCTTCGATCTGCCTTCCAGTAAGCCACACGCTATCCATCGCCTTCAAGCCGAATGATCCAAGAGCCACACGGTGTCCGCGCTGGGCCTCACCCTTCATGCGGCCCTTGTGCATATTGCGGCGTCTGCTACGCTTTGGTTGCAACATCGCTATCAGTTATTAGGACGGTTTCCACCGCGATTACCTCCTCCACGATTTCCTCCAGGACCTCCAGCACGGCGGTCTCCACCTGGACTGCGACGATCACCTCCTGCGCCACCACGACGTTCTCCGCCTGGGCCGCGCCGATCACCGCCACGACGATCGCCTCTATCTCCACCCGGACCGCCCATCCGGCCAGATCCGGCGCTGCCTGCCTGGCCTTTCGCCTGGCCCACGTTCGGGCTTAGGTCGCGCTTACCGAATACTTCACCGCGCATGATCCAGCACTTCACACCGATGCGTCCCATTTTGGTATGCGCTTCGGTGATCGCGAAATCGATGTCCGCACGCAGCGTGTGAAGCGGTACGCGGCCTTCACGATAGCTTTCGGTACGAGCGATCTCCGCTCCGTTCAACCGGCCGCTTACCGTAAGCTTGATACCCTCAGCACCCATGCGCATGCTGCTTGCAACCGCCATCTTCATCGCACGGCGGAAGCTGATCCGGCCTTCAAGCTGGCGGGCGATGCTATCTGCTACCAGACGTGCATCCAGTTCCGGACGTTTGATCTCAAAAATGTTGATCTGTACATCCTTCCCGGTAAGTTTCTTCAGCTCCTCACGAAGCTTGTCCACTTCTGCTCCTCCCTTACCGATGATCACACCTGGACGGGCAGTGTTGATCGTAACTGTAACGAGCTTCAATGTACGCTCGATCACGATCTTCGATACGCTGGCCTTTTTCAGACGCGTCATCAAATACTGGCGGATCTGTTCGTCCTCCACCAGTTTGTCGGTATAGTTGTTCCCACCGTACCAATTACTATCCCAGCCCTTGATGTAGCCCAGGCGGGTGCCGATCGGGTGTGCTTTCTGTCCCATTTTTCTTTCTCTCTTTTCGGCCTATACGGTGGTGTCGACGATCAAACTCACATGATTGCTCCGCTTCTTCATGCGGTATGCACGGCCTTGCGGTGCAGGTAGCATGCGCTTCAAGCCACGGGCTTCATTCACCTGAATGCTCTTCACGATCAAGCCAGCCTCGTCGGCCTTGCGACCTTCGTTCTTGGCCTCCCAATTAGCGATGGCACTGCGGAGCAGCTTCTCAAGCGGCCTGCTTGCGTGGCGAGTATGGAACTGAAGCAGGCCAAGTGCCTTGCCCACCTCCATGCCACGGATGTTATCCGCCACCTGGCGCATGCGCCTTGGCGATGTGGGCACGTTACGCAGTTGTGCGATGGCCACCGACTTCATGGCCTCTTTGCGTGCGTCCGCTGCGATCTTCTTTCGAGCTCCCATCGTTAGTTCTTCTTATTCCCTGAGTGGCCACGGTAAGTGCGGGTCGGAGCGAATTCTCCCAGCTTGTGCCCAACCATGTTCTCCGTTACATACACGGGAATGAATTTGTTTCCATTGTGAACGGCTATCGTCAGGCCTACGAATTCAGGCGTGATGGTCGATGACCGTGACCAGGTCTTGATCACATTCTTCTTTCCTCCTGACTGTGCGTCCATGACACGCTTTTGCAGCTTGTAATGGATGAAAGGCGGTTTTTTAAGCGAACGGCTCATGATCTATTAAGCGCCTTTGCGGGCATTGATGCGTTCCAGAATGAACTTGTTGGACGGATTCTTTGGCCTACGGGTCTTCTTCCCTTTGGCGAGCAATCCTTTGCGGCTCCGTGGATGTCCACCTGATGCGCGACCTTCGCCACCACCCATCGGGTGATCAACGGGGTTCATCGCAACAGCGCGCGTGCGCGGCCTACGACCCTGCCAGCGGCTACGGCCGGCCTTACCGCTCTTTTGGAGCATATGCTCGGCGTTCCCGACGGTTCCAACAGTAGCAAGACATGCCACAAGGACCATGCGCACCTCGCCACTTGGCATTTTCAGTGTCGCATACTTGCCTTCACGCGCGCTCAATTGAGCGAAAGTGCCTGCGCTGCGAGCGATCGCGCCTCCACGTCCAGGCTGCAATTCGATGTTATGGACCACGGTCCCCACCGGGATCTCGCTCAATGGAAGTGTATTACCTACCTCGGGAGCAACTCCGGTGCGGCCACTGATCACTTCCTGACCTACCTTTAGGCCTGTTGGTGCCAGCATGTAGCGCTTCTCGCCGTCGGCATAGAACAGCAGTGCGATCCGTGCGCTGCGATTCGGATCGTATTCAATGGTCTTCACCACTGCAGGGATCCCGTACTTATCTCGCTTCAGATCGATCTCACGATACCGTTGCTTATGGCCACCGCCGATATAGCGCATGGTCATCTTCCCCTGGTTGTTCCGGCCACCGCTCTTAACGGTGCCCTTGGTCAATCCCTTTTCTGGTACCGCCGTGGTGACACCTTCGAAATCGGTGATCACCTTGTGCCTGGTACCAGGCGTGACCGGATTTAGTTTACGTATGCCCATTGCTTAGTGTACTTCCGGGTCAAATGCTGCTGTACAGGTCGATCGTTTCACCTTCCTTCAGGCTTACGATCGCCTTTTTGTAACTCTGGGTGCGTCCCTTCAGGATCAGGCTCTTGGTATATCTCGTGCGGTTCTTGCCACGCACGATCATGGTACGTACACCGGTAACGGTGACACCATACTCCTTTTCCACCGCCTGTTTGATCTGCACCTTGTTGCTTGTCTTGTCCACGACGAAACCATAACGGCCCTCTTTCTCACCCTGGGCGGTCATTTTTTCGGTCACGATCGGACGAATGATGGTCTGGCTCATGACTTTTACTTGGTAAGAATGGCTTCGAGCGGAGCGATCGCGTCCTGCACGATCAACATCCCATTGCAGTTCATGATATCATAGGTGCTCAGCTCGGAAGCCACCACCACACGGGCCCCTTGGAGGTTGCGTGCGCTCATCAGCACGTTATCATCCTTGGAGGGCACCACTAGCACGCTCTTTCGGGAATCCAGTTGGAACGACTTGAGGAAACTGGCGAAATCCTTCGTCTTTGGTGCCGAGATGCCAACGGAATCGATCACTTTGATCGCTCCATCCTTCGCCTTGTACGTGAGCGCACTGCGGCGGGCAAGGTCCTTTACCTTCTTGTTCAACTTGAAGGAATAGTCGCGCGGCTTCGGGCCGAACACACGAGCACCTCCCTTGAACAGTGGGCTCTTGATGTTCCCTTTCCGTGATCCACCCGTACCCTTCTGGCGATGCAACTTCTTTGTCGATCCGGATACCTCGCTCTTCTCGAGCGTTTTGTGGGTCCCTTGACGCTTGTTGGCAAGATGCTGTTTCACATCGAGCCAGATCGCATGATCGTTCGGTTCGATCGCGAACACTGCGTCGTTCAGCTTGGCTTTTTTGCCGGTGGACTTACCGTCCTTGGCGAAGATCTCCAGTTCCATCTTACTTCCAGATGATCACGATGCTGCCTTTGGGACCTGGTACGGTACCCTTGAGCAACAACAGGTTCTTAGCTTGATCCACCTTCACTACCTTAAGATTCTCGGTGGTGATACGGTCTCCTCCAGTGCGTCCAGCCATCCGGAGACCTTTGAATACGCGTGACGGGTAGGATGAACCACCAAGCGAACCAGGTGCACGCGAACGATCGTGCTGACCGTGCGTGGCTTCACCCACACCGCTGAATCCATGGCGCTTCACTACGCCTTGGAAACCTTTACCCTTGCTTTTTCCGGTAACGGTAACGTAGGTCCCTTCCTCGAAAAGATCCACCCCCACCTTGTCCCCCAACTTCAATTCCTGCTCGAACTCCTTGAATTCGTGGGCCTTCACCTTGGGGGTTGTACCAGCCTTCTTGAAATGTCCCATGGCTGCGGCCGGAGTGCTCTTTTCGCGACGCTCACCGTAGGCCAGTTGAACAGCCGCATAGCCATCCTTCTCCGCCGTCTTCACCTGGGTGACAACGTTCGGCTCCGCCTCGATCACGGTGCAGGCCACTAGGGAACCGTCCGTATCGAACAGGCTGGTCATGCCGATCTTTTTTCCTAACAAACCACTCATTGCAGTACTGTGTTATCGGTCAGACCTTGATCTCCACATCCACGCCGCTGGGGAGTTCCAGTTTCATCAGCGCATCGATCGTCTTCGAAGAAGAGCTGTAGATATCCATCATGCGCTTGTAGCTGCACAATTGGAACTGCTCACGTGCCTTCTTGTTCACGTGCGGCGAACGCAACACGGTGAAAATGCGCTTGTGCGTAGGCAGAGGGATCGGCCCGCTCACTACTGCGCCCGTGCTCTTCACCGTCTTCACGATCTTCTCGGCGCTCTTATCGACGAGGTTGTGATCGTACGACCGAAGTTTTATCCGGATCTTCTGGGTCATCGGGTTATGCTGATACTTTACCACGCACCTTGGCCAGGACAGCTTCGGTGACGTTGTTTGGTGCGTTCTCGTAGTGACTGAATTCCATGGTGCTGCT
>JAEZDL010000057.1 GCA_023418095.1 Bacteroidota bacterium | reverse complement strand
ATCTGCGCGAGGCGGAACGTTTCCTGAGCCATGCCGGCAGCGATTGCGGCATCGCGAACGTGAACATCGGCACGAGCGGCGCGGAGATCGGCGGCGCATTTGGTGGCGAGAAGGAGACCGGCGGCGGCCGTGAGAGCGGCAGCGATGCCTGGAAGGCCTACATGCGCCGGCAGACGAATACGATCAACTACGGACGGAAGCTGCCTTTGGCGCAGGGGATCAAGTTCGATCTGTAGAACGTGTTCGAAATGATCTTGGTGCGGAAGCGTTCAAGATCAAACCCTTCAGGCGATGCTGTTCTTGCGGTTTGTTATCCCGATAGTGATTCTGGCTGTTGGGTGCAGTTCCGATCGCGATATCGATCCAGCGGAACCTTCGCCGTCCGATCTGCGCAACGGGGATCTGATCTTCCAGACCTCTACTTCACGTCAAAGCCAGGCGATCCACCTTGCCACGGGATCGAAGTATAGCCATGTGGGATTGATCTATAAGAACGGGGACGAGGTGCTCGTGCTTGAAGCCGTGCAACCCGTGAAACTTACGCCATTGGTGAAATGGATCGATCGGGGAGAAGATGACCACTACGTGGTGAAACGATTGAAGAATGCGGACGATGTTCTCACGACGGAAGTGCTGGGTCGCATGAGAACGATTGCGAAGACTTATCTGGGTAAAGACTACAATCTGCATTTCGAGTGGAGCGATGAACGGATCTACTGTTCCGAGCTAGTCTGGAAGCTCTATGATGAAGCGGCAGGGATCGAACTGAGCAGCCCGGAACGGCTGGGAAATTTCGATCTTACCCATCCCACCGTGCGATCGATGATGGCGGAACGATACGGTGATCGGATCCCGCAGAATGAGCCGGTGGTATCGCCCGCAGCGCTCTTTGATTCGCCTTTGCTGATCACCGTACGTTGATCGTTAACTTGTGCGGATGATAATGGCTGTTAAAGCTTCTCCCAAAGCGAAAGACATCCTCGCCAGGATCGAAGGATCCACGAAGCTGGGTGATCTGCGGACGATCGCCAAGGAGATCAAAAAGGATCATGCATTGGCGATGGAACTTTGGTCTGCCGGAGGCTTTATGCCGCGGCAACTGTCGGTCCTGATCATGGACCCGAAGCAGTTGGTTACGGCCACGATCGACCGGCTCGATCACGACATCCAGCAACACGCGCAGAAGGAAAAGCTGCAGCTGATCGACTGGCTGATGGCCAATAAACTCAGCAAAGACAAGAAGTTGACCGCGCTGATGCTTTCATGGAAGGACGCTGATTCACCTTTGAAAAGACGGTTGTTCTGGTACTACAACGCGCGGCTGCGCTGGGTAGGCCAGACACCACCACCGGACAGCGAAGAACTGCTTTCCGCGATCGAAAAAGGGATCGAGCGCGAAGAGCCGGAAGTGCAGTGGGCGATGAACTTCCTCGCTGCGCAGATCGGGATCTTCCAGCCGGAATTCCGATCACGTTGCATCGCGCTCGGCGAACGTACGGGCCTTTACAAGGATGAGGTGGTGCCACGGAATTGCACGCCGAACTATCTGCCGGAATTCATCCGCATGCAGGTGGCGAAGGTGAAGAAGTAGGAGAGGGGCGAGCCGATCAACGATCGCGCTTAAGTTCGATCCGCTTCAACGACAGATGTTCCGATCGGCTTTCATACTCCTCTCGTTCCTTCTTACGGATCTGGCCTTCGCACAAGAAGAACCGATCGGAACTGATCGCCCTTTCATTCTTGGCGAGATCGAAGAATTCCGATCTGAGATACTGGGTGAGCAGCGTACGATCAACGTATACCTTCCGGAAGGTTATTCCACCAGTGACACGACCCGATTTCCGATCGTGTACTTGCTCGATGGATCGGCGGATGAGGATTTCATCCATGTGGCCGGGCTCTATCAATTCTGCAATTTCCCCTGGGTGAACTGTGCACCGCCTTCCATCGTGCTCGGAATCGCTACGGTGGATCGCCGTCGTGATTTCACGTTCCCTACATCGATCGCTTCAGAGAAGGAGAAATTCCCGACAACCGGCGGATCGGAAAAGTTCATGCGTTTCATCGAAGAAGAGCTTCAGCCCTATGTGGAAAAGCATTTCCGATCGAACGGTGAAGGCATGCTGATCGGCCAATCGCTGGGCGGCCTGCTTGCCACGGAGATCCTGTTCAAGAAGCCACAGCTTTTCGATCGGTATTTGATCGTGAGCCCGAGCCTTTGGTGGAACGATGGATCACTGCTCGAATTCGATCCACAGGCTCTGCGATCAAGCGAACATCCGGTGGAGGTCTATCTGGCGGTTGGGAAGGAGGGACTTGCACCCAGCGAGAAACCGCGCGTGATGGAGGTGGATGTGAACCTGCTCGCCGAAAAGATCCGCGACCTGAAGAACGAACACGTCGAACTGTATTTCGACTATCAGCCCGAGGAGGATCACGCCACGATCATGCACCAGGCGGTGTACAATGGCCTGCGCAGTTTCTACAAGAACGATCGTTAGTTCCGATCAACGGACCGGTTTGTCCACCACGATCCGATCTGCCTGGTTGGCCAGTATCCACGCGGTGTGGAAGACGAGGAGCGCGCGCTGATGGAGCTTGTCGTACTCGATCTTTTCCTCGGTATCGGTCGGCTTGTGGTAATCCTCGTGCACACCGCTGAAATAGAAGATCGCCGGCACTCCTTTCCGGGCGAAGTTGTAATGATCGCTGCGGTAATAGAATTTGTTCAGATCGTCTTCCGCGTTGAAGGTGTAATCCAATTCAAGCTTCGTGTAGGTTGAATTCGCCCGCTCATTGATCTCGTGCAGTTGCGTGCTCAATCGATCGCTGCCGATCACATAGACGTAAGGATCACCACCGGCATGTGCGCTGTCCGTCCGGCCGATCATATCGATGTTCAAATTGGCGATCGTATTCTCCAGTGGGAACACCGGGTTCTCCGAATAATATTTCGATCCCAAAAGTCCTTTCTCCTCGGCACTCACCGGCATGATCAGCACGCTGCGCTTCGGACCATGACCGGCTTTTTTCGCTTCGGCAAAAGCCTGCGCCATTTCGATCAGCGCAACGGTCCCTGATCCATCATCATCAGCGCCGTTGTAGATCTGGCCATCTTCCATTCCGATATGATCATAATGCGCTGTGAGCACCAGCAATTCCTCTGGTCTTCCAACGCCTTCAATGTAACCGAGCACGTTCTCGCTGATCACGTTCTGCACTTGTGGCGTGTATACCAACGTGAAGTCCGCAGAAAGCACGCGGCCCCGCTTCTGTTTTTCGATCCGTTTCTTCGATGTCAACAGATCCGCAGCGACCGATCGGTCGATCAATATGGTCTGCATTCCGGTCCGCGGCTTCAATGTTCCATTCTCCGCCAGGCGCATCTTCGATCCGGAAATGAAATGGCCGAGCTCGGCCGTCATCTCCGAAACACGTGGTGTGGATACAAGGAACAAGGATGCACCTGCAGACCTCGCTTCATCGGCCTTCGCCTGCAACCAGCCCATGAATTCGATCATCGTGGCCGAACCATCATCCACCAGCATCACTGCCTCCCCGGTCCCGATGCCGCCCATGTTCCGCCCATCACCCAGAAACCAAACTTGTTCGATCGTTCTGTTCTCTGGCAGGAATTCATTGAAGTACAAGATCTCCTTCATGAACCCCATCTTCCTTCCCTTCGCTTCAATGGAGATCGAACCAGCGCGTTCCTCCACCAGTTCGAACGGCTGGAAATATCCTTCCGTGACCCGGTCGTTGCCATTGATCGGCGGTATACCGAACGAACTGAATTGCTCTTTCAGATACTGGGCGGCCTTCTTCTGTCCTGGCTTTCCTGTGTCCCGGCCTTCGTATTCATCACTGGCCAGGACCCGAAGATGCTGCTGCAGATCGGCCGGAGTGATGGTAGCCGCATATTTCAGCGCGAGCGTATCGGTCTGCGATCGCGCGGATCCGATCAACAGTAAAGAGATCGATCCAAGCAAAAGATATTTCATGGTCTTTGGCAGTATCAACGGCCGGTGCTGTGCAACTCGATCTTCTCCACGCGTTTCTGGTGCCGGCCACCTTCGAACTCCGCATCAAGGAAGGCATCCACGATCTTGATCGCTTCATCGCGGGTGATGAACCGGGCCGGAAGTGCCAATACGTTCGCATCGTTGTGCTGGCGTGCAAGTGCTCCCACTTCCGCATTCCAGGCCAGCGCCGATCGCACACCCTTATGTTTGTTGGCACTGATGTTCACCCCATTGCCACTGCCGCAGACCACGATGCCAAGTTCTCCGGGCCGATCGGCGACACCTGCGGCCACCGCGTGGGCGAAATCAGGATAATCGACACTATCAGGTGCATCGGTGCCTTTGTCGGCCACCTCGAATCCGCGTGATCGGAGGTGTTCCTTTATGCTGTTCTTCAACTCGAATCCAGCGTGATCGCTTCCTATAAGGATCTGTTTGGCCATGGCCGTAAAGGTACTTGTTCATTACCTGTGGATACCGATGAACGATCCACCTGTTCGATCGATGTTGAAGCAGTGTATAACTCGCAGCAAGATCTTGGCGGAGGGATCCTTCTTTTCTGCTTAGCGATCGGCACGATCCGTGCAAGAAAAATTTGTAGAAGCATCTCCACAGGTTACACACATCCACGAAGCGGTCCACAGACCAACGTTCTTTTCACCAGCCCACATGCGGATCGGTGATCAACGATCGTTGAACAGTGGATGAAATCCCCGCCACCATTGCAGAACTCCCGTTCCTCGTGCAACGCTTCGATCGTTCATAATCGGTGCGCTAATTTTGACAAGTGGGATTTCCAAATACCCCTGTGGAACTCATTCCACACTATCAACCGACCATCTTATATCAACAAACTATTTAAAGAATAATTTATATGATGAAGAGGATCGTGAACTCGTTGATCTTGATGTTGATCGGTTCGGTGACTTTCGCCCAGGGTGAACCCACCAAATATTTCCATGCCAACGGGCAGGTGAGCAGTGAAGGACTTCTGGTGGATGGCGTACCGGAAGGCTTCTGGAAGACCTATTACGAGGACGGTACGCTCCGATCGGAAGGCAACCGTGTTGGATCGAAGCTCGATTCGCTCTGGCGCTTCTATTCACCCGAAGGCATTCTTACAAGCGAGATCAACTACAAGGACGATAAGAAAGAAGGTCTCAGCCGCCGCTACGATGAAGAAGGTCATCTTTTGGCCGAAGAGAATTTCGTGAACGATCTGCGCGAAGGAGTTGCCCGTTATTTCCACGCGAATGGGCAGGTCCAAAAGGAAGTTCCCTTCAAGGAGGGCATGGAGGATGGCAAAGGATACGAGTACGCTGAAGATGGGAGGTTGATATCACTGCTCACCTACGGCGCCGGCATGCTTCGACGGCGCGAGGACATCAACAAGATCGATGACCGTGGAATGAAGCAGGGTCTCTGGCGTGAGTTCCATCCTAATGGAAAAGTGAAGTGGGAAGGCACGTATGTCGATGATGTGAAGCAGGGCATCTTCAAGGAATTCGACGCGAATGGAAGCCTGAAGGACATGGTGAAATACGATCAGGGCGAAGTGCAGCAGGGATCGCGCGAAGCACAGATGCTCGATATCAAGCGCACTTATCACCCCACCGGAAAAGTCGCTTCATTGGGCAGTTATAGCAAGCAGGGTACACGTGAAGGTCTCTTCCAGCAATTCTCCCCGGAAGGCGAAGTCGTCTCTGCCAAGATCTACAGCAACGATCAGCTCATAAGCGAGGGATCGGTGAACGATGTGGGTGCGCTCGAAGGCAAATGGACCGAGTACTTCGTTACCGGTGAGAAGCGCGCGGAAGGTGAATATAAGGGCGGAAAGAAGGAAGGCGACTGGACCTTCTTCCACAAGAGCGGGAAAGTGGAGCAGAAAGGCAAATACGTGAACGGGCTTCCGCAGGGCAAATGGGAATGGTTCCACGAGAACGGACAGATCCACCGGGAAGAGAATTATCGCCGTGGAAAGGAGGATGGTTTCTCAGCGGAATATTCACCTGAAGGTGAAGTGATCATCCAGGGCGAATACATCGATGGGCGTAGGGAAGGCAAATGGCTGTACCAGCTCGGCGATCACAAGGAGGAAGGAGCGTACAAGGATGATCTGCGCGATGGCGAATGGATCTACACGTATGACAATGGAAGGCGCAATTTCATTGGATCGTACGTGAACGGCGAACCGCACGGAAAGCACAGATGGTGGTGGCCCAATGGCCAGTTGAAGATGGAAGGCCGTTATGTGATGGGTCTTGAACAAGGTGACTTCATCCAGTACGATGAACTTGGGAACACGGTTCTCACGATCCGATACCGCGATGGGATCGAGATCAAGATACAGGGTGAAAAAGTGCCGCCACCATTGGTAGCGGGAGGTGACAGGCCCTGATCGGCAGCTTCACCTACTTACCTGTTGCGTGTAACTTTGGTACATGGATGATGTGCGGCGGGAGCGACCCGGTGAGCTGGTGCCAGTGAAGGATATCGAACAGGCGTATTCGGAACTCCAAAAGCGTTACGAGGAGCTTTTCTCCGCCAATCCGGCCGGCATCTTCATCGCTGCGCCGGATGGGAGCCTGATCGATTGCAACCACTCTTTTGCGCACATGCTCGGTTACCGTGATCCGAAGGACGTGCTGGCCCTTCCGTTCGATCGCTTGATCCATCCATCCACGACCCCGCGATCGCTGCACGAAATGCTGCTCGATGTGGAAATTCCAGGTGGGCAGGAATCCATTCTCCAACACCGGTCGGGCCGCGGGGTCGATGTGATCATCCATCTTTCCGGTGGTGGCCGCACCATCCAGGGCATGGTGATCGATGTAACGCGCTCCAAGCAGGCCGATCTGGAGCAGCGATCGCTCACAGGTAGCTATCGAAGCCTGGTGGAACACATCCGCGATGGTCTGATCCTCGTGACCGATGGGATCGTGCGCTATGCGAATCCGGCCGCGTTGAAACTGGCCGGAACAGATGCGATCGGCCAGCAGGCCACGCAGCTTTTCCTTCCCGATGATCGCAAGAAAGTGGCGCAGCTCTTCGATCGGCCCGATCCAGGCGCTGCTGCGGGTCCCGTGTTGGTGCGCATGAAGAACGATCGCGACAGGGAGTTGATGCTCTATGTGGCCACCGCGATCCATGAAGGAAGACCGGCCTTCCAGCTGACACTGCAGGACCAGAGCCATCAGCAAAGCCTGATCAAGGAACGCATGCGGGTGCAGATGGTGGAGGAAGTGAACCAGGTGCTTCGCCTGGAGATCGCCGAGCATCGCCGGACGCAGGAACAATTGCGGCATTCAAGGCGCTTCGCGCGAAGCCTTGTGGACAGCTCGCTGGATATGATCATCGCGGCGGATCCCGAGGGAAAAATATCCGAATACAATCCTGCCGCATCGGTGCGCTTCGGCTGGGAACCACAGGAAGTGCTGGGAAAGAAGTCCAGCATGCTGTACGCGGATCCAGATCAATATGTGCGCATACAGGAGGAATTGAACGCGAACGGGGTTTTCGCGGGCGAGATCCGGAATGTCACCAAATACGGTGAAGTATTCACCTCGTTCCTGGCCGCTTCCCGCCTGTACGATGAGGATGGGCAGCTGATCGGTGCGATGGGCGTATCACGCGATGTCACCCAGATGTTGCGCGATCAGGAAGCGTTGCGCATCAGTGAGGAACGCTACCGAGATCTGTTCGAGAACGCCACCGATCTGATCCAGAGCATCGGTGCCGACGGAAGGTTCGAGTATGTGAACAAGGCCTGGCGCGACGCCCTTGGCTATTCCGAAACCGAACTCGACCAGTATACGATCGGAGACATCATCCATCCCGATCACCGGGCGGGCTTCATGGAATATTTCAATGCGGTGATGGATGGCGCCCAGGCGGTGAACATCAACACCGTTTTCATTGGAAAGAACGGGCATTCCGTGATCGTGGAAGGAACCACCAGCACAAGGAACGAAGCTGGCCGGACGGTCGCCATGCGCACCATTTTCCGCGATGTCACCAACATGTACCTCGCACGCGAGAAGGTGCAGGCCCATGAAGCGAAGTTGCGCGCATTGTTCGAGAGCAGTGAGCACATGTTCTGGACGGTCGATCCGGAGTTCAAGATCACTTCGCACAACCGTGGATATGCGGAGATGATCGAGCGCCTGCACGGGATCGCGCCGGAGATCAACCTCGATCCGGCAAAACCGCGAAGGAGGTTCGCCAGTGCGGAATACCATGCATTCTGGGAACAGAAATACCAGAACGCCTTCAGCGGTAAGATGCTACGTTTCGAGACCGACCTGATCGATCGGAAAGGCGATCGGGTCTGCAACGAGATCTTCCTGAGCCCGGTATTCGGATCGAACGGGAAGGTGACGGAAGTATTCGGGATCGGCCACGAGATCACCGATCAGAAGAAGGCGGAAGAACTGGTGCGTGAGCAGGCCGCGAGGTTGAAGGCCATTTTTGAGAATTCGGCCAACATGATGATCTGGACGCTGGATCGCGATTTCCGGATCACATCATGCAACGATCATTTCCGCGATACGATCCAGCGTGAACACGGCATCAAACTAAAAGTGGGCGACGATTTCGTGAAGATGATGATCGATCGTGTGGCTGGCGGGAACTACCAGCCATTGCTCGCGCGTTACAAAGCCACGTTGAAAGGGAAGGCCCAGCAATTCGAGGTGGAGCTCACAGATCAATGGGGCGGCTCCATCTGGGTGGAGAACTTCCTGAACCCGATCGAACGGGATGGAAAAGTGAGCGAGATCTCGTGTCTCGCCTACGGGATCACCGATCGCAAGGCCGCGCAGATGGAACTGCTCCGATCGCTCAATGAAAAGGAGATCCTGCTCAAGGAAGTCCATCACCGGGTGAAGAACAACCTGCAGGTAATCAGCAGTATTCTCAGCCTTCAAACGGCACACGTGGGCGACGATAAACGGATCCTCGATCTGTTGCGCGACAGCCGCGACCGGATCAGGAGCATGAGCTTCATCCACGAAAGTCTTTACCAGACGAAGGATTTCAGTTCCATCGATCTGGCGAACTACATCGAAGGGTTGAGCCGCAACCTGATGATGAGCTACAGCCTCACCGGCAAGATCGCGCTTCAGACCGATCTGAAGAAAGTGCACCTGGTGCTCGATCAGGCGATCCCCTGCGGACTGATCTTGAACGAATTGATCAGCAATTCATTGAAACATGCGTTCCCCGAAGGCCGCGAAGGCATCGTGAGCATCTCGTTGCGAACCGTGCGCGATACGGTGGAGATACAGGTGAGCGACAATGGTGTGGGAGTTGTTAAGGATTTCAACGTGGAGCGCCACGGCAACCTTGGATTGGAACTGGTACATACCTTGGTCGATCAATTGGATGGCCGCATTGAGATG
>JAEZDL010000277.1 GCA_023418095.1 Bacteroidota bacterium | reverse complement strand
ACGAGAGTTCCGGTGTTGGTCTCGCGGCCACGATCGGGATCGGAAAGGGAACGGTTACACTCGAGGACATCCATGTCTCCAAACTGATCCTTGTGATCGGCCAGAATCCCGGTACGAACCATCCGCGAATGTTGTCGGCATTGGAGAAATGCCGCGCGAACGGTGGACGCATCGTCGAGATCAACCCGATCCCCGAGGCTGGCACCGCGCAGTTCATCAACCCGCAGCATGTTTCAGCAGTGCTCGGTGGCGGCATGAAGCTTTCCGAGCGGCACATTCCAGTGCGCACCAGCATGGATGTCGCGCTGCTGAAAGGTGTGATGCGCTTGTTGCTGGATAAGGAAGATAGCCAGCGAGGGTCGGTCTTCGATCGAACGTTCATCAATGAAAAGACCGAAGGTTTCGATCAGTTAGTCGCCGATCTGCGCGAAGTGGATGCGCAGGCTATGGCGGCGATCAGTGGAGTTACGATCGAAGATCTTCAATTTCTTGCTGATGCGATCGCATCCACCGATCGGATCATCGTCTGCTGGGCGATGGGCCTTACGCAGCATGTGCATGCCGTGGCCAATGTGCATCAGATCGTGAATCTTTTGCTTTTACGCGGAGCGTTCGGAAAACCTGGCGCTGGCGCATGTCCGGTGCGCGGCCACAGCAACGTACAGGGCGATCGCACCGTGGGCATCTATGAAAAACCAACAGAGGAATTCCTAGCTGCTCTGGATCGGCGTTACGGCTGCGCGGCACCGCGCGCACACGGCTTCGATACCGTGGATGCGATCGAAGCGATGCGCGATGGACGGGCGAAAGTGTTCTTCGCACTCGGAGGCAACTTCATCAGTGCAACGCCGGACAGTGAAGAGACCGCGCGGGCATTGATGAATTGCGATCTGACAGTGCAGGTGAGCACCAAGTTGAATCGCAGCCACGTGATAACTGGCGAAGAGGCGATCATCCTTCCCTGCCTTGGAAGAAGCGAACGCGATCTGCAAAAAGGGAAGCCGCAATTCGTCTCGGTGGAGAACAGCATGGGTGTGGTGCATCGCAGTCAGGGAACGCACGAACCGGCCGCTCCACACCTGAAGAGTGAAGTGGCGATCGTCTGCGGACTTGCGGCTGGAACATTGAAAGGCCGATCGGAATTCCCGTGGCTCGAGATGGTGAACAACTACGATCTGATCCGCGATGAGATCGAAGCGGTGATCCCCGGCTTCGATCGATACAATGAACGTGTGCGCAAACCCGATGGGTTCTACCTGCCGAACGGTCCGCGCGAAGGAAGGTTCACCACACCGAGCGGAAAGGCGCAATTCCGTGTGGATCATACACCGCAATGGCCGATCGGCGAAGACGAGTACATGATGATGACCATCCGATCGCACGATCAATTCAACACCACGATCTATGGGCTGGATGATCGTTACCGCGGGATCCACAACGAGCGTCGCGTCGTGTTCATGAACAAGGCCGATATGAAAGCTGCCGGATTGAAGGAAATGCAGCGTGTGGACCTGATCAGCAATTACGATCGTGAACGTGTTGCGGAGGATTTCTTCGTGATCCCGTACGATATCGCGCCAGGTTGTGTGGCCACTTATTTTCCGGAAGCGAACGTGCTGGTGCCGCTTCAACTGAAGGCCTACAAGAGCGGTACGCCAGCGAGCAAGTCCGTGGTGGTGAAAGTGCGAATGAGGTAAGCACTGAACGGATCGGTCCTCGATGCTCCATCGATCGATCTCATGAACCATCATCGTGTTAATTATTTGTTAGGGTTGATCGGCCCGAATGCGCATATCCTCTAGCTTCGCGGCCGAAATAGACCGGCCGGTCATGCGATCCTTCCGACATAAGGGCTTATTGTTCCCTTTGATGCTGGTGCTTGGCCTGTTCTTTTGTTATCCGATCACGGCCTCCGCAACCGATGTGCAGCAGACGGCGATCGAAGGCATGACGGTCAAAGATCCCGCATCCTTCGATGGGGTTCAGAAGACCGGTTTCATTGCATTCGTGATAGTCTGTTGGGCGGCTGCTGTTTCGCTGCTTGTTACTTATCCGAAGCAGGTCTTCGGCTTCCCTGAGTTCCGCAGGTATGGCAATCTTTTGCCAACGGCGGGTTCTCATCCTTCGGCACCTTAAGCAACTTCTTTTACAGCCGTGGTGACAAGCTCACCCGCTTGACCCTTTCCAGGGTCGTCAAGGGCTTTCCTCAGCGTTCCCTTGTGGTTTCGTAGGATCTCTTCATCATTTCAACTTTCATCAGTTCATGTCCAATTCCGTAGGACAAAAAGTGCGCTGCGGCGTGCTTCATGGAAGCGTAGAACGCGTTCACATCGTACCACCAAAAGGAGTGGAACAACCATCGATCCTGCTTGCGATCGGCATCGGGATCCTGCTTGCTCTTGCAGGTTGCGGCGGGCATCATGATGAGCACGCCGGCCATCTGCAAGGCCGCTATCCAGCGACCCGTCCGATCCTTTCCGATACAACTGTCCAACGCGAGTACGTCTGCCAGATCCGATCGATACAACACATCGAACTCCGAGCCCTGGAAAAAGGCTATCTGCAGGAAGTCCTCGTGGATGAAGGCCGATCGGTGAAGGAAGGTCAATTGCTTTTCCGCATCTGGCCCGTGTTGTACGAGGCCGAAGTGCAACAGGCAAAGGCCGAAGCCGATTTCGCGGAGATCGAATACCGCAACACCAAGGCGCTCGCGGATAGCAATATCGTTTCACCTACTGAACTGGCGCTGGCGAAAGCCAAGCTCGACAAGGCAAAAGCTGAACTGGATGTGGCCAGGGCGCATCTTGATTTCACAGAGATCAGGGCACCGTTCGATGGGATCATGGGCCATCTTCATGTGCGAAAGGGAAGCCTGTTGGATGAAGGTGAGCTGCTCACGGAATTGTCCGACAACAGTTCGATGTGGGTGTACTTCAATGTGCCGGAGGCGGAGTACCTGGCCTATCAGCGCGAACATGCGGCGGGCAATGGAACACAGGTGCGGTTGATGCTTGCTAACAACGAGATCTTCGATCAACATGGAGCGATCACAGCGATCGAAGCCGACTTCGATAATCACACCGGCAACATCGCTTTCCGTGCGACATTTCCCAATCCCGAAGGCCTGTTGAGGCACGGGCAGACCGGCAACATCCTGATCGGAACGAAGCTGGATGATGTGCTGCTCATTCCACAGAAGGCCACGTTCGAGATCCTTGATCACCGCTATGTGTACGTGATCGACAAGGACAGTACGCTGCACAGCAGACGCGTGGAGACCGGCGCGGAGATGCAGCATCTTTTCGTGGTGGAGCAAGGACTTGACAAGGATGATGTCATCCTGCTCGAAGGGCTGCGAAAAGTGAAGGACGGCGATGCTGTGGAATATTCCCTGTTGCCTGCGGATTCGGTGATGAACGGACTCGCCTTGTACGCCGAGTGAAGAACTGACCGATCATGTTCAGCAATTTCATCCACCGGCCGGTACTGGCCATCGTGATCTCGGTGTTGATCGTGTTCGTCGGCGCGCTCGCGATCAACCAACTCCCGACTGCACAGTTCCCGGAGATCGCGCCCACCACGGTGAACATCTTCATCGCCTATCCCGGTGCAAGCGCAGATGTGCTTACAAAGTCCACGGTCATTCAACTCGAGACAGCGATCAATGGTGTGCAGGATATGCGGTACATCGCTTCCGACGCGACCAGTGCAGGTGAGGGAACGATCCGCGTGATCTTCGAGCCCGGCACCGATCCCAACGAAGCCGTGGTGCGTGTAAAGACGCGCGTGGATCAGGTGATGCCGAACCTGCCGATCCTGGTGCAACGCGAAGGGGTGATCATCACGCCCGTGCAGCCCAGCATGCTCATGTACGTGAACCTATATGGCGATGGTGAGGATGCGGATGAACTGTTCCTCTACAACTATGCGTTCACCCAATTGATCCCCGAGATACAGCGGATCCCCGGCGTTGCACAGGCACAGATCCTCGGGAGCCGCAAGTATGCCATGCGCATCTGGATGAAACCCGATCGCATGCGCGCCTACAACATCTCTGCTGCGGAAGTGATGAAGGCGATGGAGGAGCAGAGCCTGATCGCGCGGCCCGGACGGCTGGGTCAAAGCTCTGGCATCAATGCACAAGCGCTTGAATATGTATTGATCTACCAGGGCCAGTTCAACGAGCCGGAGCAATATGAGAACATCATCATCCGCGCGAACGAGGAAGGACAGATGGTGAAGTTGCGTGATGTGGCCGATGTGGAACTGGGCAGTGAATTCTTCGATATCTATTCCAACCTCGATGGCAAACCTTCGGCCTCGATCGTGTTGAAGCAGACCGTGGGTAGCAACGCCAGCGACGTGATCGCCCTGGTGAAGGAAAAGCTGGAGGAGCAGGCTGACTTCATGCCGCCGGGGATCGATTACAAAGTGAGTTATGATGTATCCACTTTCCTCGATGCATCGATCGAACAAGTGATGCACACGTTGCGCGATGCGTTCATCCTGGTCGCACTGGTGGTGTTCATCTTCCTCGGTGATTGGCGTTCCACGTTGATCCCGATCATCGCCGTTCCTGTCTCGTTGATCGGTGCGTTCTTCATCATGCAGCTATTCGGTCTCTCCATCAACCTGATCACCCTGTTCGCACTCGTGCTTTCGATCGGGATCGTAGTGGACAATGCGATCGTGGTGGTGGAAGCGGTGCATGCGAAGATGGAGGAGAAGCATCTGCAGCCATATGCGGCGGTGAAGGAAGTGATGGGTGAGATCGGCGGAGCGATCATCGCGATCACCCTGGTGATGGTATCGGTGTTCATCCCGATCTCCTTCATGACCGGCCCGGTGGGCGTGTTCTACCGCCAGTTCTCGATCACCATGGCGGGTTCCATCATCATCTCGGCGATCGTGGCATTGACGCTCACGCCGGTGTTGTGCGCGATGATGATGAAGCCGCATAACGGCAGGCGGAAGCGTTCTATCCTGGACCGCGCGATCGACAGTTTCAACCGTGGATTTGAGAAAGTGACAGGACGCTATATCAAGATCCTCGATCGTATCGCTGCGCGCCGCATCCTCACCTTCGGCATGTTGATCGCTTTCTGCATCGGCATTTTCGTTACGAACGAAGTGCTGCCGGCGGGATTCATTCCCAGCGAGGACCAGGGAACGATCTACGCGATCGTACAGACACCTCCTGGATCCACGCTTGAGACCACCAATGAAGTTGCGCAGGAACTCCAGAAGATCTGCGAGGAGATCCCCGAGATCGCCTCGGTCTCATCACTTGCCGGCTACGAGATCATGACCGAAGGCCGCGGATCGAACGCGGGCACGTGTCTGATCGACCTCAAACCCTGGCAGGAGCGGGAAAAAGGTGTGCTGGAGGTGATGGAGGAGTTGGAGGAGCGGACGAAGGACCTTGGCGCCGTGATCGAATACTTCGAGCCACCTGCAGTGCCTGGTTTCGGTTCATCCGCGGGATTCTCGCTCCGCATGATCGACAAGACGAACGGCACCGATTACCATGAGTTCGAGAAGATCAACGATGGATTCATGGATGCGTTGCGTGAACGCAAGGAGCTGACCGGATTGTTCACGTTCTACGCCGCGAACTTCCCCCAGTACGAGATGATCATCGACAATGAACTGGCGATGCAGAAAGGCGTTTCGATCGGGAATGCGGCGGAGAACCTGAACATCCTGATCGGAAGCACATATGAGCAGGGTTTCATCCGCTTCGGCCGGTTCTTCAAGGTCTACTCGCAGGCTGCACCCGAGTACCGGCGTTATCCTTCCGATCTGGCCGGACTTTTCGTGAAGAACGAGGAAGGTGAAATGGTGCCGTATTCATCATTCATGCGCTTCGAGAAAAGACTTGGTCCGAACGAGATCACGCGCTACAACCTCTACAATTCCGCCACCATCCGTGGGCTATCGGTTGAAGGTTATACCAGCGGCGATGCGATCAAGGCGATCCAGGAAGTCGCAGCGAAGACACTGCCGAAAGGCTACGATATCGCGTGGGAAGGACTGTCATATGACGAAGCCCGGCGTGGCAACGAAGCGATCTACATCTTCGCGGTGGTACTCATTTTCGTGTACCTCGTACTCGCCGCACAGTATGAAAGCTTCGTACTGCCGCTGGTGGTGATCCTCTCGCTTCCGGTCGGCGTATTCGGATCGTTCCTGATGCTGAAAGCGATGGGCCTGGCTAACGATATCTACGCGCAGATCGGGTTGATCATGTTGATGGGCCTGCTCGGAAAGAACGCCGTGTTGATCGTGGAGTTAGCGGTGCAGAAACAACGTGCGGGGGCAACGGTCCTTGAAGCAGCGATCGAAGGAGCAAGGGCGCGATTCCGGCCGATCCTGATGACCTCGTTCGCATTCATCGCGGGCCTGATACCGCTTGTACTGGCCACAGGTGCCGGCGCGATCGGGAATAGAACGATCGGTTCATCGGCGCTTGGCGGAATGTTCCTTGGCACCATGATCGGAGTGCTCGTGATCCCCGGCCTTTACTACGTCTTCGCCAGCATGATCCAGGGCCGCAAGCTGATCAATGATGAATGGGACGAACCCGTTTCGGAGCAATACATACGTACGGGAGAGGAGGAGTCGGATTCGCGTGAAGTGATACGATCCTTGAAGTCAAGGTTGAGGGATTCTTTGAAACGCAGGAAGGACCAATGAGATCTCGATCGATGAAGTTCACCACGGGTCTCGTCGTGCTGTTGATGTTCGCGGCATGCGCGCCTGCGTTGAAAGTGCGCGAGCCACAAGCTCAGTTGCCTTCCACATATACGGATGTCACCGATACGGCTTCCAGCGCCAATGTTCCGTGGCGCATGTTCCATACCGATCCGTACTTGCGTGCGCTGATCGATACGGCTTTGGTGAACAACCAGGAACTGAACATCCTGTTGCAGGAGATCGAAGTGGTGAAGAACGAAGCGCGGATCCGCAAAGGGGAGTACCTTCCTTTCATCGGTCTGGGTGCAGCTGGGGAGGTGGAAAAGGTGGGCCGCTTCACACGCAACGGCGCTGTGGAGCACAACCTCGAGATCGATCATCACAAGGAATTTCCGGAACCGTTGCCGAACTATGCATTGTACGCGCGCGCCACTTGGGAACTGGACATCTGGAAGAAACTCCGGAACGCGCGGCAGGCCGCGGTGCAGCGCTACCTCGGTTCGATCGAAGGCCGGAATTTCATGGTCACCAACCTTGTGGCGGAGATCGCAAACTCCTACTTCGAACTGCTGGCGCTGGACAACCAGTTGCAGATCCTGCAACGCAACATTTCGATCCAACAGGAAGCGCTGGACATCGTGAAGATGGAGAAACAAGCGGCGAAAGTGACCGAGCTCGCCGTGCGCAGATTCGAAGCGGAAGTTTTGAAGAACCGCAGCATCCAATTTGATATACAGCAGCGAATAATTGAGACGGAGAACCGATTGAATTTCCTGACAGGCCGCTATCCGCGTCCGATCGAAAGAAGTAACACTGCATTGATCGATCTGATCCCCGCAATGGTCCAGCCGGGCATGCCGACGCAATTGCTTTCCGCACGTCCGGATGTGCGTGAAGCGGAACTTGAATTGAGCGCAGCGAAACTTGATGTGAAGGCTGCCCGTGCGAATTTCTATCCATCGCTTGGGTTGAACGCAGCAGTCGGGGTGGAGGCTTTCGATCCCGAAGTGTTGTTCGAAACGCCTGCTTCGCTTCTCTATGGTCTCGCCGGTGATCTTGTGCAGCCATTGGTGAACCGTAATGCGATCAAAGCGGAATACGCGAGCGTGAATGCGAGGCAGCTCCAAACGCTTTATGATTATGAGCGAACAGTACTGAACGCCTACGTGGAAGTGGTGAACCAGATCTCGAACATCGAGAACCTGCGGAGCAGTTATGAACTACGCGCGCAGCAGGTGGCGGCGCTGAACAGCTCGATCAACATCTCATCGAACCTGTTCCGATCGGCGCGCGCGGATTACATGGAGGTATTGCTCACGCAGCGCGATGCGCTCGAAGCCGAATTCGAATTGGTGGAAACGCGGAAACAGCAACTGAACGCGATGGTGAACATGTATCAGGCGCTCGGTGGTGGCTGGCGGTGAGAGCACTGATCTGCTTGAGGGTTCATCATCCCCCTAGAGCGCGTTGTGGCCACTTACTTCCCTATGGCGAATGTGCTGGTGCCGCTTGGGCTGAGGGCCGAGAAAAGTGGGACACCGACTAGTAAGAATGTGGTGGTGAAGTGCAGGTGAGATAAGGAGATAGGGCCTTACATCGCCCAACTTGGAATATAAGATGCGTTTCTTTTTGAAACGCTTTCTCGATCACTAGGTATGATGACACCAGCATCCAAGGCTTCCGCGATATATCTGGAAGCCATCGGATAATTGTTTTCGGTGATGTTGAAACGTTTACGAACCGATGCATTGGTCAACTCTCGATGGTTCACGTATAGTAAGCATGCATGATCGCTGTAGTTACATCGTGGTTACATAACTAATAAATTGATTATCAAGTAAATATGTGTAATCAAATCTCCGTTGTCTCGAATCGGGTTACATGGTCAGTTTGTTAATATCGCCCACCTTCGTTAGGTGAACAGGTGTCTTCTTGACACCGAACTGATCCTACGGCGACCCCACTGATGTTTGGCCATGCGCCAGCGCGTTAGGGGGTGAAGCGGCAGCCTGCAGCAGTCGAAGCGCGATGGTGCGCGAGCGAGGAGGCGACCGAAGAAAGCCCCCGCAGCCGCAGCATCCACCCGCTGAGACAAGGCAGCTATAGCGGAACACCCGACCCGAGGCTTTTGCGAGGAGAACGCCCAAACTCAAACCTCCACTTCACGTGGCACCACCCCCTCCAATGCGGCTTTCGCCTGCTGGATGTTCTTCACGTTCGTGACCGCGAGGCGCAACGTTCCGGACTTTTCGTAGACCTTGAATTTCTTCGGTTGCGCCTGCACCGCGCGCAGGATGTTGTTGAAGGTGTCGCTTTCGAAGAAATAATGTTTTTGATCGCTGATGAACGTGCCGATCATCTGGCCGTTCTTGAGCACCATCTTTTCCAAACCAAGCTTTTCGCCGAGCCAGCGCAGACGGACAGCTTCGAGAAGGTCGATGACGTTGGGTGGAAGTGGCCCGAAAAGATCGACGACCTTGAGCCGGAATCTTTCCAGTTCCTCTTCGTTCTTCACATCGTCGAGTTCGCGGTAGAGTGCCAGCCGTTCGGCGGTTTCGCTGACGTATTTGTTGGGGATGAGCATTTCGAGATCGGTCTCGAGGATGCAGTCGTCGCTCCAATCGCGACTTGCTCCGCGGGCTAATGGACGATCTTCGAAGAGCTCTTTAAAATGTTCGTTCTTCAGTTCGCGTACGGCTTCTTCGAGGATGCGGTGGTAGGTTTCGAAACCGATGTCGTTGATGAAGCCGCTCTGTTCCGCGCCCAACAGATCGCCGGCGCCGCGGATGTCGAGGTCCTTCATGGCGATGTGGATGCCGCTGCCGAGGTCGCTGAATTGTTCGATGGCCTGCAGGCGTTTGCGCGAGAGATCGGGCAGATTGTGCAGGCTTGGTGCGAGCAGGTAGCAGTATGCCTTCTTGTTGCTTCGCCCTACGCGGCCGCGCAGTTGGTGCAGATCGCTGAGGCCGAAGTTCTGCGCTTCGTTCACGATGATCGTGTTCGCGTTCGGGATATCGAGGCCGTTTTCGACGATCGTTGTCGCAACGAGGATGTCGGTGTTGCCTTCGATGAAATCCAGCATCACTTCTTCGAGCTTGTGGCCTTCCAACTGTCCATGACCCACACCCACACGCGCACCCGGAACGATCTTGCGGATCATGTCCGCAACATGCTCGATGTTCTTCACCTTGTCGTGTACGAAATAGACCTGTCCGCCGCGTGAAAGCTCGTATTCGATCGCGCCTTTGATCACCGCTTCATCGAACGGTTGCAGGATCGTCTGCACCGGAAAACGGTTCGGCGGTGGTGTGCTGATGATGCTGAGATCGCGCGCGCCCATGAGGCTGAATTGCAGTGTGCGCGGGATCGGCGTGGCGGTGAGCGTGAGCGTATCCACCGTTGCGCGCAGCGTCTTCAATTTATCCTTCACGTTCACGCCGAACTTTTGTTCCTCGTCGATGATCAGCAGGCCGAGATCCTTGTACTTCACATCCTTGCTCACCAGCCGGTGCGTACCGATGATGACGTCGATCTTGCCTTCCTGCAGGTTTTTCAGCGTTTCGTTCTGGTCCTTGGTGCTGCGGAAGCGGTTGATGTAATCCACCGTGACGGGCAGGCCTTTCGTGCGCTCCCTGAAATTCTTCCAGTGTTGCATGGCGAGGATCGTGGTGGGCACGAGGACGGCCACTTGTTTGCTATCGCACACCGCTTTGAACGCCGCGCGGATCGCGACCTCCGTCTTGCCGAAGCCGACATCGCCGCACACGAGACGATCCATCGGCGTCGACTTTTCCATGTCGGCCTTCACATCCTGCGTGGCCTTGAATTGATCGGGGGTGTCTTCGTAGATGAAGCTGGCCTCGAGCTCGTGCTGCAGGTAGTTGTCCGGCTGGAAAGCGAAGCCCGGCTTGCTTTTGCGTTGCGCGTACAGCTTGATCAGATCGAACGCGAGCGCTTTCACTTTCGCCTTCGTGCGCTCCTTCAGGGTCTTCCAAGCGGGACTGCCGAGCTTGCTCACTTTCGGTGCGCCGCCGGCCTCCTCGCCACTGTATTTGCTCACGCGGTGCAGGCTGTGGATGCTCACATACAGGATGTCGTTGTCGCGATAGATCAGGCGGATCGCTTCCTGTTGTTTGCCGTTGGCATCGATCTTTTCCAAGCCGCTGAACACACCGATCCCATGATCGATGTGCACCACCAGATCGCCAGGTTTCAATTGTGTGAGCTCCTTCAGCGTGAGCGCCTGTGCGTTCTTGCGGAAACCTTCCTTCAGGCGGAAACGATGGTAACGTTCGAAGATCTGGTGATCGGTGTAGAGCGCCAGTTTCAGCTCCGGATCGATGAAGCCTTCGTGCAGATCGAGAACCAGCGGCGTGAAAGCCACCTCATGCTCCATGTCGCGGAAGATCGTGTAGAGACGCTCGCTCTGTTTGGCGTTGCTGCACGCGATCAGGTTGGTGA
>JAEZDL010000165.1 GCA_023418095.1 Bacteroidota bacterium | reverse complement strand
TTTCGCCGCCGGAAACAACGACCAACCGCATTTCAACTCCAACAATGAAAACACGTTTTCTCTCCCTCGTCCTTCTCCTTTGCGTAGCGCACTTCGCGCAGGCACAAGGCGAATGGACACAAGCCCTCCAAAGCAGTTCTCCAGAACTCGAAGGCGGTACCGCCACACGCATCTGCCCCGACAACGGGACGGTCAGCATCGGCTACTACCGCAACGAAGCGGTCTTCGGCACACACACGCTGCCCGGCGGATTCCTGCACCAGAACGTGGTATTCGTGGTGAAGCACAGCGAAGCCGGCGAAGTGGAATGGACCCGCTCCATCACCAATACCGATCCCGATGATTGGGTCGTAGGCCGCGGTCTCGATGTGGACAGCCAGGGCAACATCATCGTCGGTGGAACCGGCATCGATACGATCCTCGTGGATGGTGTTTACGCAAGCCATTGCGATGGCCAGGAAGACAAGGAGACCATGTTCATCATCAAGTTCTCTCCCACAGGTGAAGTCCTCTGGAGCGTGGACAATGAATCCACTGCGTTCGGATCGGAATTGATGTCTCTCGTGGTGGATCCTTCGGATAACATCTGGTTCTGCGGCCCGATCTCCAGCGCGGTGAGTAGGGCATTCAAGCTCGACGGTTCCAATGGCGAGCAAATGGTGGAAACTGGGAATATTCCCGGCCAGGTGCGCGAGATCGGTTGCGATGCCGATGGCAACATCTACCTGCGCGGCCAATCGCTTGAAACATTCACGATCAACGGCGTCACCTGCCCGGCCAATAACGTGCTAGGCGGCAACACCACGAACTGGACGGCCAAGTTCAACACGAATGCGATCGCGCAATGGTTCCATGTGCCCGATCAAGGTCTGCAGGGCTTCTCGCCATGGTCGCACGCCAACCAGGCCACCACCGCCGATGGCCGCAATTTCGTGGAAGCATACAGCGACATGCGCATCAACGGCGATACGATCTCGGCTGGCGCGCATCTGCGTGGCATCTATCTTCTAGATCAAAGCGGAACACCTGTCTGGTGGACACGCCTCAACCGCGGCGGATCGCTCGAGATCCAGGACATGCGCGCCGATCCTTCCGGCGGATGCTGGATCACCGGTAAATGCGCGGGCGTGATCGACCTGATCGACACGGTGGTCACGCACACGGGATTCTTCGCCTTCCACATCGGAGAGAACGGAAGCATACTCCAACGAGTTTTCGGCCCGCAGGTAGAGAAGGCCTATTCCGTTGATGTGAAGCCCGGCCTCGCCGTCTTCGGTGGAGAATACGCCTTCAACATCAACTTCGGCGATCACGCGCTCACCGACAACCTCCGCGGGGCATACGTGGCGCGTTATGCGTATCCGAGCACGGTCGGCATCGCCGAAGACCAAGCCACGTCCGGCATGCAGGCGTATCCCAATCCCGCTCATAACGAAGTGCGCATAGCCGGTGCTTCCGATCGGCCGGTGACCGTGCGCATCCTCAACTCACTTGGCCAGGAGCTGCGCGTGCTCGATCGGTTCAATGCCCAAAGCGATGTGCTCGATCTCTCCGGACTTCCGATCGGGCCGCTGTTCCTGCGTATCGTGGATCGTTCCGCTGATCGGATGATCCGTGTGCTGCACATCAATTAGGCGATCAAGTCCATTTGGGCGTGCCCCCGCTTCACCCTGCAAAAGCCAAGGATGAAGCGGGGACCGGCTCTTCGCTGCAAGTCCGCACTCGTCGTACCTCCTCGCTGCGGGCTTTCCGCTGCGATCCGTCACGCGCTGGCGCATTGCAGAATGATCCGTCCTAACGAATGGATCCGATCGGATACCAAGATCATTCCTCGATCCACTTCCGTAGCTCGATCAACATTCCTTCCAGATCGAGTCCTTCCATCGCCTGCCCGTGCGCGTGGACCATGTATTCCACCTACTCCTGCCATCTTCCGTGTTCATCCAAAACCGTGCGCTTCTTCCGGTGGAATGCGAACGATCGCACATGTTCCTTCAGCTGAATGTGCACCCAGCCACGTTTCTTCACGAAGAGCACCGTCGCTGGATCGATGCCGTTCGCGCGCAACACTTCGGCGATCGCAGTATGCTCATGCACATGGAAACGCATGGTCGAAATTACCGGTCCGATCGGTAAGGATCCAACCCGATCGAGGCAACATTTCGCCCGATCGATGTGTCTACGAAGTGATCCACTGCACATGCGAAAGAGACTATTCTTCTACTCACTTCTCGCTCCGGCGATCGCGAACGCACAACTTACCGCTGGTGAAGTCCCACAAGGCGCGATCACTTATTCGCCGGGGATCGACCTCAGCATCACCACACCGTTCACCCAAGATTCCGTCGACATCGAACTCGATTGCGATGATATCGCTGATCTGCGCGCGTTGATCTATCGTGGTGCACCCGAGATCGATGCTCCGAATGTGGCCGCATTGCATTTCATCGATAACGATATCGAGGTCTGCATGGAAATACAGACCGGTTTCGCACAACGTCCGAAATACCATTCCTTCGGTGAACCGTTGGATTGCAGCGGCGATTACAGCTGGCAGATCACCGATCCGATCACGCTCGGCGACTTCGGTGGTTTCATTGCATCGGGACCCCAGACCATCGACAGCCTTTACATCGCCAT
>JAEZDL010000107.1 GCA_023418095.1 Bacteroidota bacterium | reverse complement strand
AGCGCTGCAAGCAGACGTATTTCAGCAGCTATCCCGGCTACTACTTCACCGGTGATGGTGCGAAGCGCGATGCGGAAGGACGCTGGCGGATCATCGGTCGTGTGGATGATGTGATCAACGTGAGCGGGCACCGGTTCGGCACGGCGGAGATCGAGAATGCGATCAATGAAGCGAAAGGTGTTGTGGAGAGTGCGGTCGTCGGTTTTCCGCATGATATAAAAGGCCAGGGGATCTATGCGTACGTGGTTACCGAAAAGCCGATCGCGCCCGATGACCTGAACGCGTTGGAGAACATGCGGGGCGCGATCATAGAGGCGGTCGTGGAAAGCATCGGGCGTATCGCGAAGCCGGACAAGATCCAATTCGTGACCGGCCTGCCGAAGACCCGCAGCGGCAAGATCATGCGGCGGATCTTGAGGAAAGTGGCCGAGAATGAGTTGGGGAGTTTGGGTGATACGAGTACGTTGCTTGATCCGCAGGTGGTGGAGGAGATCAAGGGGGGGCGGGTGTAGCAGTTCATTAGCACCTTACGTATCTTTACATCCGATCACGTAACATGACCACGAAGCTCACACTTTCAGTGCCGCCAAAGTTCAAGCGCACTGCGGCCATGTTAAGCCGGAAGCGCAAGAAAAGCATCAGCGCTCTGTTCGTGGAATTCGTGGAGCGCGAGGCCAAACGCGAAAAAGATCCGTTCGCCGCCTTGGAGGAACTTTGGAAGGACAATCCCGTGACCGCTGAGGAACTGCGCGAAAAGGCATGGAAGCGGTCCTGATCGACACCAGTATACTGATCGGTCGTTTTCGCCGCGAACCAAAGGCCATGGCGGCTTTGGAAAAGGTGGAAGGCAGCACTTTAGCACTTTGTGATGCGATCGTTGCCGAAGTTCTTGCGGGTACACGCAACAAGAGCGAATTCACGGCTACGAAACAAGAGCTATTCGACAAATTCCATGTGCTACCCTTCACCATGGAAGTTTCGATCCATTTCAGGAAGATCCTGGATGCCTTGTCACTAGGAAAGGATATCCACTTCGCCGATCAGTTGATCGCGGCCACAGCCCTTGCCCACAATGTTCCCCTGCTCACGTTGAACAAGAAGCATTTTATGGGCATCAGGGGATTGGATCTGCTCTGAAGAACAAGTCGAACAAAATAAATTTCAGCAGGCAATTTCAGTTGTCCGTTATTCGGGCAGATGACTTCCGGCGAGTCAGTGAGATCAATCCTGTACACACCGGATCGAACTTCCGGCTCTACGAATATTGGTAAGTCTATATATGCCAGCACTATTCCACCACAATTGATGATCGATCGCTTGATCTTGAAGGATCGGAGCCGGTGAGGCCGTCCACCATTTCGCCCTGGTCCCTAAATTGACAAAATCTCCAGATACACCTCGAGTTCCTGCTGGATATCCTAAGAAACCGGCGCTATTGTCTGCCCCAGTATTTGGACTATCCCAAAGCAAAGTCGATTTCATTTTTCCACCAGCATTTTCAGCAACTCCACGTGGAGTTGTCATTGTCAACTCAGCCTCCGGTACACCAAGTGTCACTTCCAATTCCATCCACTCCTCATCCGTAGGCACATGCCAGCCAGCAGGGCAAACATTGCGTGGATCGGAAACCGTGTACCAGTTGTACAACTTGCCATAGATCTCACCGTAGGCCGCATCATTATCATAATAGGACCAGGCCGCACTGGACATTGCCGACCATTCCGTAACTGCCGGTACATAGGGGATCGGGTCGCCGTTGTTGAAATGCGAAGTGCGCAAATTCTCGCGCATCCACCGCTGATCACCGATCACAACGGTGGAATACAGATTCCCGGAAGCATCATAAACCATATTCGGTGGAGCCACGATCGTATCATAGATGATCACATCCGGTTGTTCGATCGGTGCGGGATCGTCCTCCTTCTTACAGCTGGAAACGATCAGTAGACACGAACCGATCAATAGAAGTGATAGAATCTTCAAGTTGATCCCTTTCTTCATGATGTTTGAAAGATAGAATTCATTTTCGATCCGTGCGATCGGTCATTGGTTTGATGGTCCTGCTGATGCGTTCGCGCGTGGATCGGAGTACCTTCGAATGATCCGTTTATCGCCTTTAGTTCTCATATGCTTATCCGGAAAGACCGAAAAAGATCATCATCGGCTCGTAAACCTGGATCGCCATCCGATCCGAAGGACCCGACCATAAGACATGGCGGCACAAGGAAACGCCGCCTGAAACCCTTCCGAAAACGCCGCCGCACCCGCCTCCGCCGCAAACGTTTCGATCCGAAAGGCCGCGCCGAGCACAGCCTGCGCAACTTCCGGCAGGCAAGCATCCTCGCCGTGGTGCTCACCGGTTTCCTGCTCATGATCTTCAGCAGCAGTGGAGCGCAGATCGATCCGCAGGAATTGCCCGATACCGTTTCAGTGATCGAGAACATCGCGGTGGAGGATATCCGCAGCAACCACGCGACCTCCGAAGAGCCGATCCAGAATGTGGACATTTCGCAGGCCGCTAGTGAAGCGTGGACCACCGTGCGCGAAATGATCCGCAGTTTCTTCAGCATGTTGCCGCGGATCGCCGTGGCGATGGGGATCCTGCTGCTCATCTGGCTTCTGGCGAAAGGCGTCAACGCGATCACGCGCCGCATCATCCGCGGGTGGGAACGTACCGAAGGCATCACCACGCTCATCACCATGATCTTCTGGGCGGTCGGCATCGGGCTTGCGCTCAGCGTGGTGGCCGGCGACATCCGCGCGCTCATCGGATCGCTCGGCCTGGTCGGTCTCGCGCTCTCGTGGGCCTTGCAGTCACCGATCGAAAGCGCCACCGGCTGGTTGCTCAACAAATTCAAAGGCTACTACCGCGTCGGCGATCGCATCGTTGTCGGCGACGTCTTCGGCGATGTCTACAAGATCGATCTCATCAACACCACGCTCTGGGAGATCGGCGATCCGTTCTCCACCGGCTTCGTGAACGCCGAGCAACCCACCGGCCGCCTCGTCACCTTTCCCAACAACGAGATCCTCAACGGCATCGTCATCAACCTCACTGCCGACTTCCCTTACGTGTGGGACGAACTCGCCGTGCAGATCGCCAACGAATCCGATCTCTCCTACGCGATCGATGTGATCCAAAGCGTGGCCGATGGCGTGCTCGGATCG
>JAEZDL010000087.1 GCA_023418095.1 Bacteroidota bacterium | reverse complement strand
ACCTGCGCATGAAACCCGATGCCGATCTGGGTGCGCAACTTCGTGCAATGCTGGCGGAAAAGGGGATCGACACCACGCTGGAAAAAGCAAGCCGGGCCGCACATCTATTAAAGGAGCGTGCAACCTTTCCTGCGGAAATGCTTGAAGGCATCTACCTCTTCACCAAAGGCTCACCGATCGGCGATCCGCAGATCAGCATGGACATCACCAACGCGATGGACGAGCTGAAAAAGCGTTGGAGACCAGAGGCCGGCCCGGCCATGGAAAGCTTCATGAAGAAGCTGGTTTCGCTCACGGAATTCGTTCCGGAAAAGATCGAAACGGCTTTCAACGAAGTGCTGCAGGAGAACGGGATGAAGATCGGCCAATTGATGCCGCTCTACCGCCTGTTCGTTGCGGGAAGGATGCAAGGACCGGGCATGTTCGATGTGAGTTCATTGCTCGGCAAGGATGAAGTTCTTGTACGGATCGAATCCGGCTTAAGCGTCTGCCGCCAATGGGCCTGATCGAAGTGAACGATATCCGCGTTTTCGCGTACCACGGCTGCCTGGATGAAGAAGGCCGGATCGGTGCGCAATACCGCGTACACGTTACGGTTCACGGTGACTTTTCAGATGCTGAGAAAAGCGACAAGCTCGCTGAAACAGTGGACTATTCGCGCGTGACAGCGATCGTGAAGGAGCAGATGGCCGTGCGTAGCAAGTTGATCGAACACGTGGCCCGGCGGATCATGGATGCCTTGAAAACTGAATGGAAGGCCTCCTACCATTGGAAAGTGAAGCTGGTGAAGGAACGTCCGCCGGTGCATGGTGATGTGGACCATGTGGCGTATGTGATCGAGGAGTGAGCGGAGGGTCGATCTTCATGCGTGATGTGCGTGAGGGATCGGAGGCACCGCCTGCAAGGCGGGTGCGCAGCACCGGAGCGATAGCGCAGTGCCGGAAAAGCCCGACCCGTAGCTTGCGAAGGGGCACGCCCAAATACAGGTGAATGGTCGCTGGTGAATGGTGAATGGAACGGACACGCGCAAACACCCAACATCCAGCTTTCAACATACAACCGCATTTCCCCTATCTTCGCAGGCCTTAATGGTCGCGTGGCCGAGTGGTTAGGCTCAGCTCTGCAAAAGCTGCTACTGCGGTTCGAATCCGCACGCGACCTCAAACAAAGCGCCGATCGGGACCCGATCGGCGCTTTGTTCTTTCCACAGTATCTTGCCCACATACCGATCGGCACTCCTGTGCGTTGGTGCATTGCCGCATATCGATCCTGTTCAATGATATCCATTCGACACGTTCTGCTCCTTCATTCGCTCCCGCTCCTTGCCCTTTCCACCGCCGCACAGGAACTTGGGGCGATCGGTAAATGGCGCGATCATTTCAGTTATGTGAATGCCGTTGCCGTTACCGAGGCGGGTAGCGCGATCTATTGCGCTTCTTCAACAGGCGCGTTCAAGTTCGATCGCAACACGGAAGAGATCGAACGGCTCACGAAAGTGAACGCGTTGAGCGATGTGGGCATCAACGGCCTCGCTTGGAACGATGATCTGCAAATGCTGCTTGTCCATTACACGAATGGCAACCTGGACCTGATCTCCAGCAGCAGCAGCCATAACATGAGCGACATCAAGCGCAGCAGCCTTCTTGGTGACAAATCGATCAATGCGATCCATTGCGAAGGCTCTCTGGCCTATCTCTCCTGCGGGTTCGGCATCGTGGTGGTCGATCTGGCAGGCCGCGAAGTGCGCGAAACGTGGTTCATAGGGCCCGGCGGAAGCCAGGTGCAGGTGAACCAGCTCACCATGACCGCCGATTCGATCTATGCCGCGACCAACTCCGGGCTTTTCGTCGCCTCGCGCTTCGCACCCAACCTTGCCTCGTTCAGCAGCTGGCGGCCACGCACCGATATGGGCGGCGGAGTGATCGCAGGGCCGTTCAATGCCGTGGTGTATTTCAACGATCGGATCATGGCCAATTACGCCAGTGCAGGCGATGCGCCCGATACGGTACTTGTTCTGGGGCAGGATGATCTGTGGGTGCGGCATGAAGGTCTTTTCGGGCGTAAGAATCGCGAATTGCGACCATCCCACAACGGGCAGTACCTCACCGTCACCCATGGCGCCGACATCCAGCTGTTGGATGCTTCTTTGAACGAGGTGAATTTCCTGTACGGTTATGTGCCCACTCAGATCTCAACCGAGCAAAGCCTTTTCGGATCCGATGGCAGGTTCTGGGTGGCCGATGGACAGAACGGATTGGTGAGTTCCAGCGGCGGAACCACCGGCAGGATCATCGTTCCCAATGGCCCGCGATCGCCGGAAGCCTACAGAATGGCGATCGAAGAAGGCGCTTTGTACGTGGCCACGGGTGCCGTGGCGGGCAACTGGACCAACACGTACAGCAAGAACGGCGTGCATCATTATATCGATGGACTTTGGGAGACCGATCACCCGTACAACAACTCCTTGATGCAGGGCTTGAACAGTTACGGTGGGGCGGTGAACGACATCATGGCGGTGGCGGTGGATCCGAACAATGGTTCCAGGGCTTTCGCAGGAAGCTGGGAGGAAGGGCTGATCGAATATTCCGGGCGTGCGCCGGCTATGATCCACAATGTGGACAATAGCGGAATGTCCCCCGTGGTCGGCGGCAGCCCGGATCAGATAAATGTCGCCGGTGTCGATGTGGACGATGATGGTAACGTGTGGGTGACCAATTCAGGCGCGACCAACTCCATCGCGGTGTTCACCAAGAACGGCCAATGGTACTCATTCAACCCCGGATCGTTGTTGAACGGGAATTACCTGGTGGCCGACATACTTGCGGCGAGCAATGGCTATAAATGGGTGATCCGCCCGCGCGGAAACGCGCTGATGGTGTTCAACGACAATGGCACGATAGACAATACCAGTGATGATCAGTTCATGCTGGTGAAGAACGTGGAGGGCGCCGGTGGCCTGCCCACACCCGATGTGTACAGCATAGCAGAGGACCTCGATGGCGAGATCTGGATCGGCACCAACGAAGGGGTGGCCGTGATCTACGATCCAACCTCGGTATTCTCCGGCGGCCCGTTCGATGCGCAACAGATCCTGATCGAACAGGACGGCAACGTGCAGATCCTTTTCGAGACCGAAGCGATCAGTGCGATCGAGGTTGATGGCGCGGACAGGAAATGGGTGGGCACACAATCCAGCGGAGTTTTCCTGGTCTCGCCGGACGGACGCACACAGATCCATCATTTCACCGCGGAGAACAGTCCGATCCCCAGCAACGTGATCACTTCGCTCGCGATCGATGACCGCACCGGGGAGGTGTTCATCGGGACCGATCGCGGCATCATAAGCTACCGCAGCGACGCCACGGATGGTGAAGCGGAAGTGAGTTGCGCGTCCGTTTTCCCCAATCCTGTAAGATCTACCCACACCGGCCCGATCGCGGTTACCGGATTGATGCGCGACAGCGAAGTGAAGATCACCGATGTGAGCGGCAACCTTGTCTTCCGCACGACCTCGCTCGGGGGCCAGGCGATCTGGGATGGCAACAACATGGGCGGCGAGCGTGTTGCCACCGGTGTCTACCTGGTGTTCGCCACCGATCGCACCGGTGCGTACAAATGCAACACGAAATTGCTCGTTGTACGCTGACCGATGCTTCACACCACACGTGCCATCGTTCTCAAGACGATACGGCACGGCGATACTTCGATCATCCTGAAAGCCTACACCCGGCACTTCGGGCTGCGCTCGTACGTTGTGCGATCGAGCAGGAAGAAAGGCGGGCGCCAGGCGATGCTTCAACCGCTCAACAGGCTGGAGATGGTGGTGGGCGAGGATACCGATCGCGACCTGAATAATGTGCGCGAGATCAGCATTGCGAAACCTTACCTGAAGATCCCTTTCGATCCGCTGCGCGGCACTGTTGCGCTGTTCGTGCAGGAAGTGCTTTATAAGGTGTTGAAGGAAGGCTCACCTGACAGCGAGCTTTTCGATCTGCTGGAGGACGCCCTCGAAGCGATGGACCAGCAGGACGACCTGCGGCATTTCCCGATCCTGTTCCTCCTGCAACTTGCGGCCCAGTTGGGTTTCTCGCCTGAACCACCAGCTGGTGAAGAGGATCGTTTCGATCTGCTGGAGGGACATTTCATCCGTGGTGATGCGCCGCACGGCCATACGATGGGGCCTCCATTGAGCTTTGCGCTCGCACGATCGCTCCACGCCCACCGGTTCGTGCTCCCGGGTGCGGCTTTGCCCTTGGAGCAACGGCGTCAGTTGCTCGACCATCTTCTCCTATATTTCAGGCTGCATGTGGAAGGGCTTGGTGAACTGCGATCACCAACGGTACTTCACCAGGTGCTCTCATGATGATCGATCGCTACCTTGCGTTCCCTACACGTTCGCTTTCGTACAACTTGCTGGCGGCACTGGCGATCATCGCGATCGCTCCGGGCTGCTCCGAACCACAGGACATGAACAACTCCGATCGGCCATCGCCTCCGGTGGCCACGAAAAAACCACATACGATCTCGGCGCACGGCAACGATCGGATCGATGAATATTTCTGGCTGCGCCTCACCGAGGATCAGCGCAAGGCCGATCCGCCGGATGAACATGCCCAACAGGTGATCGACCTGCTGAACGCGGAGAACGCCTACATGGAAAAGATGCTCGCGCCCGTTGAACAGCTGCGAAGTGATCTCTTCGCTGAAATGAAGGCCCGGATCAAGGAGACCGACCTGAGCGTACCCTACCGCGAGAACGGTTTCTGGTACCATTACCGCTTCGAGGAAGGAAAGGAATATGCGATCCATGTGCGCCGCAAGGATGCAGCTGATGCCCCGGAGATCGACATCCTGGATGAGAATGTACTAGCCGCCGGATCGGCCTACTTCGATCTGGGTGATTACGAGATCAGCCCGGGTAACGACCTCGTCGCTTACAGCACCGATCATGTCGGGCGGCGACAGTACGAGATCCACTTTCGCGATCTGCGTACCGGAAAGGACCTGCCCGATGTGATCACCAACACCGGCGGTGGCTGCGCCTGGGCCGATGATCATACGGTATTCTACACTCGCAAGGACAGTACGTTGCGCAGCTACAAGATCTTCCGCCATATCCTCGGCACCGATCCCGCCCAGGATGTGGTCGTATACCACGAAAAGGACACGGGGTACAGTTGCGATGTGTATCGCAGCCGGTCCGAACGGTACATCATCATCAATACGGAGAGTACGCTCACCAGCGAACATTGGTTGCTTCCCGTGGATCGGCCGTTGGGCGAATTCGAACTGTTCCATCCGCGTGAGGAAGAGCATGAATACAGCATTCACCACATTCCGCCTACAGCGGCACAGGCGGGAAAATGGTACATCCTCACCAATTGGGAAGCGGAGAATTTCAGGCTGATGGAATGTGGTGAGAAGGAAACCTCTGACAAGAGCAAATGGCGGGAGATCGTGCCGCACCGCAGCAACGTGCTGCTGGAGGATATCGACACTTTCAGAGATCACCTTGTGCTTTCCGAGCGGGAGGAAGGCTTAACACATATCCGCATCCAGCGGTTGAGCGATGGCCACCGGCACGAGATCGCGTTCAACGATCCGGCCTATGTGAGCTATACCGGAACGAATCCTGAATGGGATACTGACAAACTGCGGTTCGGTTACACCTCGCTCACCACGCCCAACAGCGTGTACGAACATGACCTGAACAGCGGCGAGCAGACATTGTTGAAACAGCAGGAAGTGATCGGCGATTTCGATCCGGGGAACTACCGCAGCGAACGCCTTTGGGTCACCGCGCGCGATGGTGCGAAAGTACCGGTATCACTCGTATATCACAAGGATACTCCCCGCAACGGCAGCGCTCCATTGCTGCTCTACGGCTATGGCAGCTATGGCCACAGCATCGATCCGATGTTCAGCAGCGCGCGCCTGAGCCTGCTGGACCGTGGATTCATTTTCGCGATCGCCCACGTGCGTGGTGGTGAAGAACTCGGCCGCGCCTGGTACGACAATGGAAAGATGGAGCACAAGATGAACACGTTCACCGATTTCATCGATTGTGCGGATCACCTGGACAAAATGAACTACGCCGATCCCGATCGGATATTCTGTCTTGGCGGAAGCGCTGGTGGTCTGCTGGTGGGCGCTGTGATGAACATGCGGCCCGATCGATGGAAGGCCGTGGTGGCGGAAGTGCCTTTTGTGGACGTGGTGACAACGATGCTGGACGAAAGCATCCCGCTCACGACCGGCGAGTTCGATGAATGGGGCGATCCAAAGGAAAAGGAAGCCTATTTCAGGATGCTTTCCTATTCACCCTACGACAATGTGAAGGATGCGGAATACCCTGCACTGTTGGTGACCACCGGCTTCCACGACAGCCAGGTGCAATACTGGGAACCGGCCAAATGGGTGCAACGTTTGCGCGAGCACCAGAAGAGCGATGCGCCGATCCTGCTCTACACCAATATGGAAGCCGGTCATGGCGGTGCTTCAGGCCGGTTCGAACAGTTGAAGGAGGTCGCGCTGATCTATGCGTTCCTGCTGGATCAGGCCGGAATGGTGAAGGAAGGGGATGCGATGGGCGAGAAAGCGCTTGCCGGCTCCGAATAGGTATCAGCTCGCCAGGTCCTGCACGTGCACGATCTCCTCGGGCTGCATCGGCACTATGCTGATCGGCTGGTGCGGATCGTGCTGCAAACGCTGGTAATCACGAACGCTGGCGAAGTACAACCGGCATGCATCGCCGGTCTCCACTTCCCATACAACACCGAACACTTCCTTGCCGCTCTTCAATTTGAAACGGCAATGTTTATGGGTATGATCCCGGATAATGGTAAGATCCATGACAATAAAGGCTTCCCCCAAATTACCATGGATCGGGATCGAAAGTGCGATGAAGTTTTCAACGATCTGCGCCATGGGCATGAGCTTCAGCGCATTTTGAAGATCCCTTCAGGAGCCTTCTCCAGAGATCTTCAGTGAAAGAACGATCGCTTCAAGCTCCTTGATCAATTCCCTTTTATCGAATTGTGGAGCATAAGCGAAACCTTCCACCGTCACGATCCGCCCGCGTTGCTCATCCACCGTGGTGAGGCTGATGAACGGGCCGCCCATCTTGGCGCCGTGCATGCCGAAAAGTCCACGCATCACATAGGCGAAGCGGCCATCGATCTCGATCGCGCGGCTTTCAGGCATCAGATCGATCCCCTCGAAACCGCGTTGCACGATCATGTACGATCCTTCCGCAGGACCTTCCACATGGATCCGCGTTACACTATCACGCACGTTCACCAGGTTCTGCACATTGAAGGTGCTGTCACTCGTATAGGGATAATGATAGATGAGGATCCCCTCGATCACGTGATGTTCCAGCCCCTGACCTTTTTTCACCTGGTCGCGTTGCAGCCATATGAAGTCATTAGCTGATCTCTTGATGTTGTAGCCGGCAGGGATCGTGAGGCGGACGGCATGCGATCCCTCCACTTCATCAACGAGTCCTGCATTCGCTGTCTTTTCGAGCCTGCGCATGATCCGCTCGCGATGGTGCCGATCGAAGATCTGCACCAGGGCATCTCCATTCTCATGGAAAAGTTCCTCCCATTCACCGGGTGTACCTGCCTTTATCTGCACGAACAATTGCCCAAGCGCATGCAGGTCCTTACGTTGAACGATCCCTTTCTGCTCCACCTGTGGCCCTATCTCCGCATGGAGCACATTATGGTGTGCGACCAGAAGATCGCCGAACCCTTCCGGTGCACTGTACGCCACCTTGAAATGTGGCTCGCGCTGCGGAAGGCCGGCGATCGGCCTTTCAAGGACCTCTCGAACGGCGGCTCCTGCATGGCCTTCCCAATGCCTGCGCTCCATAACCACCAGCACTTCGCCTTCGCCACCCACGGCGTTGGGAAGCGAACGCTTCTGCTCGCCGCAACCGATCAACAAGGCCGCGAAGAGCACCAGCTGGCACAGGTATCTCATCCCTCGGAACCCATACTACCCCGGCCGGCCGAGGCTGAGGCCTTTGGCGTGCTTTTCACCTTCAGCTTCTGGCCGGCACGGATCATATCGCTGCGAAGGCCGTTCCATTTCTTCAGATCGGAAACCCGCACGCCATACTTCCGCGCGATCGTGCCGAGCGATTCACCGCTCCGGACCGTATGCGTTCTTTGATGCACCGTTCTGTTCACCACCGGTGTCACCGGCGTGGCTGCAGCGACCGCGGGCGCAGTATGCGCAGGTGCGTACTTGATCTCGTCCTCCTTCTCCACAAAGGCGATCGCTGCCTCACGCGGCAGGTAAATGCTCACCGGCTCATCGATATCGGGAACGATCCCCAGCTTGAACGTGGGGTTCAATTCCCGCACCTCGGCAACAGTAGCACCTGTCATCGACGCGAGCGCATTCAGATCGAGCGGATAACACACTTTCACCGTATCAACTTCATAGGCGCAATAGGTGGGCACCACCGGGTAGAGATTGTGATCGGCGGCATGCGCGAACACATAGTTCACGGCGATGAAGGCCGGCACATATCCTCTCGTTTCACGCGGAAGAAAGTCATAGATCTTCCAATAGTTCTTTTCACCGCCGCTGCGGCGGATCGCCTTGTTCACGTTGCCCGGCCCGCAATTGTACGCTGCCAGCGCCATTTCCCAATTCCCGTACATATTGTACAGGTACTTCAGGTATTTGCAGGCCGCTTCGGTGCTCTTGTACAGATCGTGGCGCTCATCAACGTAACTATCGGCATGCAGGCCGAACATCTTTCCCGTGGGAAGCATGAATTGCCACAACCCTACGGCGCCGACACGGCTCCTCGCATTCGGATTCAGCGCACTTTCGACCACCGCTAGATATTTCATCTCCAAGGGCATGTGGTGCTTGTCCAGGTATTCCTCGAAGATCGGGAAGTAGAGTTCCGCAAGCCCCAGCATGCGCGAGGTCATCTCACGCTTGCGTGTCGAATACAGTTCGATGTACGACTTCACGATCGGATTGAAGCTCAACTCGAACGGCGTATTCGCATCCAGGACGCTCAACCTTTGCTGGTACACATTATCCGTCCATACCGGAATGTGGCCCGCCGGAAAATCATGGATGTTGAGCCGCGCCGTATCCGCAGTGAAGGTCGAGTTCTTGATCCAGGGAAGCAGGGCAAGATCATCGAGCCGCTGCATCACAGGATCACCGGCAGGAACGGTCATCACGGCATCTTCCTGTGCGTGAACGAACAATGGGAATGCGAATGCCAGGAAAAGGGAACGGAGATCGATGGGCATGATGCTTCGAAGTTACCTGTAATACGTTCTTGGCGGCCTTTTGTTATGGCCGTTCCTCGTTCACAGAACGATGTTCAAACGATCGGGAACAGGTGCTTTGCCGCACCAAGAAGCTGTGCTTCGCCGAAAGGCCGGGCCATCACTTGCATCCCGAACGGCAGGCCGTTGGTGTGACGGCCGGTGGGAATGCTTACGGCGGGTACGCCGGCGAGGTTCGCCTGCACGGTGAAGATGTCCTGCAGGTACATCGCTACGGGATCCTTGATCGCACCATGCTCGAACGCAGTACCAGGACATGTGGGCAAAATGATCAGATCGTGATCATGGAACTGCGCCATCGTACGATCGCGGATCAACCGGCGCACCTTCTGTGCCTGCGCGTAATAAGCATCGTAATAACCAGAGCTCAGAACGAACGTACCCAGCAGGATCCTTCTCTTCACTTCCGGGCCGAAACCCTCGGTGCGGCTGAGCCTGTAGGTGGCATCAACACCTTGCGCCTGCGAGCTGCGGTGGCCGTAATGGATGCCATCGAAACGCGCCAGATTGCTGCTCGCTTCAGCCGTTGCGAGGATATAATAGGTGGGAACAAGATGATCCAGCAGCGGTAATTCCAACGGATCGAGTTGATGACCTTCGCTTCTCAACCGATCGATCTGCGCCTGGAAATGTGAAGCGACCTGCGGATCGATACCTTTTCCATCGATACCTTCCGGATAATAGCCGATCCGCAATTTCCCGGGATGATCGGACCGCATCGGATCGACAGGTCTTTTGCTTGTGGTGCTGTCCTTCGGATCGTGGCCGGCCATGGTCGAATAGGAAAGCGCGATCTCTTCGATCGAATTCGCGAACGGACCGATCTGGTCGAAGCTGCTTGCGAAAGCGATCAATCCATATCGGCTGATCCGTCCATACGTGGGTTTGAAGCCATACGTGCCCGTGAATGATGCTGGCTGCCTGATGCTTCCGCCGGTATCGGAGCCAAGCGCGATATCCACTATACCGGCTGCGACGGATGCCGCTGCACCACCGCTCGATCCGCCGGGAACCTTGGTACGATCGATCGGATTCTTCACATTGCCGAAGGCGCTGTTCTCATTGGAACTGCCCATGGCGAATTCATCGCAATTGGTACGTCCCAGGATCACAGCGTCGGCGGCCAGGAGCCTTTCCACCGCCGTGGACGAAAAGAGTGAAGTGAAATCACCCAGGATCTTCGATGCGGCACTGATCCGGTGGCCTTTGTAGCAGATATTGTCCTTTATGCTGATGATCTTTCCGGCCAGCGGCCCGGCATCACCTGCTTCGATCCTTGCCTGCACGCGATCAGCCTGCTCGAGCGCGGTGCGATCGAAGATCTCCAGGAAAGCGTTCAGATCGGAATTTTCCGAAGCGAGCTTCAATGCATGTTGCGTGCGATCGGCCACGGAAGCGTTCCGCGACAATGATCCCAACATGGTACCGGCCGTTCGTTCAGTGCTCACCCGATCACGCGATCAAGACCTATTTGCGCTCATCCGCGCCGGGACCCGCGGTGCTCTTGGGTTCCTCCTTGCTCGCATCCTTGAATTCCTTCATGCCCTGGCCGAGGCCGCGCATCAATTCAGGGATCTTCTTTCCACCGAAAAGAAGCAACAGCACGACCACGATCAATACGATCTGCCACGGACCGATCACGCCGAGCAGGATTAGGGTGGGCAGGCTGTACATGTTCGTAGACTTGGAGTGGACCACAAAGGTAGTGGATCGGCAATTGCGGCAATATCCGCAGGCTCAATCGGTGAAAAGCCATGTGGCGGGATCCACTTTCACGAGCCCATCGGCCGTGATCTTCCAGATCTCCACATGCGCCTTGCTGCCATCATCATCCGTCATCACCGTGCCGAGCACTTGTTTGGTATCGACCTTTTCTCCCTTGGCCACGCTCACCTCGCGCAGGTTGCTGTAAACGCTGCGATACGCGCCATGGCTCACGATCACCGCTTTACCCGCGCCGGGGATCACCACCACGCTGCTCACTTCCCCCCGGAAAAGGGCCCGCACCGCCGCACCTTTCTCAGTGGTGATATCGATCCCATTATTCTCGATCACGATCCCTTTCAGAACCGGATGCGGTTGTTTGCCGAAGCGGCTGGTGATCACTCCTTTTTCCACCGGCCATGGCAATTTGCCCTTGTTCTTCTCGAAATCGGCGTTCAATTCCTTCGCTTCCGGAGTGAGCGTGAGATCAAGTTTCCCGGTACCGCCAGTTCCGGCCTTGGGTTTCAGTTCCGCTTCGATCGCCTTGCGGATCGCGTTATCGATGTCCTTGCGTTGCTTCTCCTGCTTCCGCTGCGTTTCCCTGAGCTTTCCTTCTTCCTTCTTCAATGAATTGAGGGCGTTCTGCTGCCCGGTCCGGTCGCTGCTCAGCTTCTGCTTTTCTGTGAGCTGCTGGCTCACCAGCCTGTTCTTCTCATCGCGCTGCTGCTTCAATTCCGCTACGCGTTCCTCTATGGTACGTTGCGTCTCGGCGATCAAGGCGGCTTGACGTTCCCGTTGCTCCCCGATCTGGTGCAGATAACGCGATCGTCTGTATGCCTGCTGGAAACTGCTGGCCGCGAAGAGATAGCTCATGCGATCGTAGGCACTGCGGTTCCTATACGCGAACTGGAGCATGCGCGCATATTCCTCCTTCAACGCTTCCATGTCCGATCGCAACGAAACGATCATCTCCTCATCTTCGGCGATACGCTGATCCACGCGTTTCAACTCGCTGTTCATGGTGCGGATCAATTGTTCGCGCGCGGCGATCTGCTGGCCTAATAATTCGAGTTGGCCCTGGGTAAGCTTCTGTTCACGGCGCGCCTGTTCGATCAGCGCGGTAGTGGTCTTGATCTGCTTATCCAGCGCCTCGCGTTTCTTCTCAAGATCCTTCCTGCTTTGCGCGGCAGTGCAAAGGCCGGTCGCGATCAACAGCATAAGCAGGATCGCCTTTGGCAGAAAATGTATTCGGAATGATGAGCGGGAACGGAACATCTGCAACAACAACGCGAAGTTCGCCGATCGTAGTTCGTGCGTTCGGACCCGGGCCGATGAGTTACGCACAGCGACCGATGGATCTAAGGCATCGGTTCGTACTTCTCGGGTATGCTGAAGGAGATCATCTGCGGCTCGCCGATCGTGATCTTGGAGAGCTCCAGCGTACCACCGGCACTACGGCCTGGCTCGTTCATGCTGATCTGTAATTTGGTCGGCAGGTGAAGAAGATCTTCGCCCGAACGTTCCAGGTAATGGATCTCCGCGGACCGGTCCTGCGCCAGATCGATCACCTGCATGCGCGTTACACGAAAATGTTCCGGTTCGATCCAATAGCGATACACGATCGCTTCGCGCTCCTCGGCCCTGCGCAGCGTTCGTTCCAACTTGCGTTCCCCCATTTCGCGATCATCGCTGAGGGTGTCTCCCGGCGCGATCTCCTCGGCCGCTTTAACGAAGCGTTTCTTTTCCCTGCTGGTGAGGACATATAGGCCGTTCTCCCGGTCGGAGCGGTACTTTTCCTTTGGATCAAGGCCGATCGGGCGCCCGGAGAGGGCGGCTTCCAGCAGATCCAATTCGGGCTGCAGACCGAATTTCTCCTTTGCCGTGTCGTAGCTCCCCGCGAAATACCTGTCGTGCAGTTTGTCCAGGAACTTCATGCTATCCGTGGTGATGAGCACTCGCGCCACTTCTATCCCGAGCGCTGGCACCACGCTCACCCACGCAGCACTGTCCCGCACTGTCCGTATCTGCGCCTTGAAACTGCGATCACCTTCCGGCAGGTTCAGTGAAACGCTGGCCTTGGCGGAATACGTGCGGAACGTATCCGGCTCATGTGCGAGCACACGTTCGAGGATCTTCTCCGCCGATCGGGCCGGGATCTCGCGGGCCTGCACCGGACCTTTCCGGCCCTTGCATGCAGAAAGCGTGAAGATCGCCAGTACGATCGCTGTGCCGGCCGAAAACCTCATTCCGCCGGTTTTCCTTGATCGATCTTTTGATCGAGCTGATCGCTGGTATCACCAAGCAATTGTGCGCTGCGCCACTGTTCCATGGCACCGGCCTTGTCACCAAGGGCATAGAGGATATCCCCGTAATGTTCCACGATCACACCTTCGGTATTTCCGCCGGCCTGAAGTGCCCGTTCGATCCATGACCTCGCATCCTCGAAACGCTTCAACTTGTAAAGCACCCACGCATATGTATCCAGGTAGGAAGGTTGGCCGGGCGCAAGTTCGTTCGATCGCCGGCTCATCTGTTCGGCCTTCTCAAGATCCTTCCCTAACTCGCTGAGGTGATACGCGTAATTGTTCAACGTATTCGGATCGTCCGGAACCAGCGAAAGTGCCTTGTCGTAGGCCTGGGCCGACCTCGTGTGATCGCCCGAGGAATTGTACGTATCGCCCAGGCTGCTCCAGAATTGCGCCTGCAGGGGGGTATTGTCCACCACCAGATCGCGGCCGGTAACGAGCGAGGAGATCGCATCGTCGTACTGCTTCAATTGTGCATTCGCGATCCCGTGGAACAGATACACTTCCGGCACGGTCGGGAACAGGCTCATCGCTTCTTCCGCGTCGGTCCTCAACGCTTCATGATCGCCCAACTGTAGATCGAGCTGGAGCAGTTGCATATGGATCGGGAACGCATCCTTCTCGTATTTCAGCGCAAGCCTGAATTCCTCCCTGGCCTCTTCGAAACGCTTGTCGCGCAACAGGAAATCGCCATGGATCGTGTGCGGCTTGCCACTTTCAGGATGTGCGATCTCCAGCGCTTCGATCAGGTCGTAGGAACGACGCACAAGGTCCTCGCGTTCGCCCTCGGTCCTCCCTTCGCTATTGGTCATCTCGAAGAAGCCGATCAGCACCTGCATCTTCGCATCAACGTCCAGATCGGGATCGAGGAAGGCCTGGCCCAGCTCCTGGTATGCCTGCTCCATCTTGCCGGTGGCGTAATAATGCTCGGCAAGCGCGATCCGCAACATGCTGTTGGATGGATCGAGCGCGATCACCTTCTTGTACAGTTCCAGAGCCTTCTCATGCTCGCCTCGCTGATCATGGATCTCCGCAAGCAGGGCCTGGTACTGCGGAACACCCGGGTTGGCGGCCACGGCACGTTCCACCAGTTTCTGGGCTTCATCCAGCTTTCCATTGCCCGCGAGCATGGAGAATTGTTGCAGGATCGTTTCCTCCGTGGCACCGAACCGCTTTTCGATATCAGCGTACACCTTGATCGCTTCGTCCACCTTGCCGGTGAAGGCGAGTGAATTCGCCAGATCGAAGTACACCTCATAGCGATCGGGCCATTTATCGACGATGCCACGGTACACTTCGATCGCTTCGGGCACCTTGTTGTTCTGCTGGTATAGATCCGCAAGGAAGAAGCGATACCAGATGTTCTCCTTATCCGTGGTGGCGGCCCGTTTGGCCAGTTCCAGGGCCTGTGGGAAATTCTGAGCCTGATGCTGGATCTTACCGAGCTCGAACATCGCCGCATCGTTCTGCGGATCGAGCTTCAAACATTGTTGGAAGAGCGAAGCGGCCTTTTGCAGATCGCCGGAAAGCCGCGCCTGCGTGGCGCTCATGAACAGCCGCATCACCTCGGAATCCTTGCCCGTGGGCACCGCCGCGGGAAGACCTGCCTCCGGATCAAAACGCGGCGGGGCGGTCTCTGCGACAGGCTTCGATCCTGCGCATGCGATGAGCAGAACGCTGGCCAGGAGGCTGGGAATTATCTGGCGCGGAAGGGGCATTTCGTTATCCTAAGGTACTATCGTCGCTGATACTGAGATCGAGCGCATGGCCTTTCACCACGGCCCGTTCGCCGATCATGCTGTTGTCGATCACCGCATCTGTAATGGTAACGGCAGGGCGTACGATCGAATTTCGTACCACGCTGGATCGGATGTTCGTCCCCTTCTCGATGGAAACGTTCGGACCGATCACGGAATCGATCAGCACCACATCATCGGCGATGAAGCACGGAGGGATCACCACGCTGTTGGTGTTCTTCAGACCTTTCCCGATCAGCTCCTTTTCATTCCGCAGGAAGCCGAGCACCTTGGTGTTGGTGTCCACCATGGCGTTCTTGTTCCCACAATCCATCCACACGTCCACGGCACCCGCCTTGAAACGTGCGCCCTTCTGCTTCATGTTCTCCAGCGCATTGGTGAGCTGGTATTCTCCCTTGTCCTTTATATCGTTATCGATCAGGTATTGCATCTCCCTCCGGAGCCATTCACCATCGTTGAAGTAATAGATGCCGATGATCGCCAGATCGCTCACGAACTCCTGTGGCTTCTCCACGAATTCCGTTATCACGCCGCCTGCATCGCGCTTCACTACACCGAATGGCCTTGGATCCTCCACCTTGTTCACCCAGATCACACCGTCCGCATCCTTGTCCAACGTCATGTCCGCCCGGAAAAGTGTGTCTGCGAAGGCCACGATCACCCGGCCGGTGAGTGCGCTCTGGGCCGAAAGGATCGCGTGTGCCGTACCGAGCGCTTCCTTCTGGTAATGGATAGTGCCCCTTGCCCCCACCTTTTCCGCGATCGCGATCAATTCGTCCTCCACCTTCCTTCCGAACGCCGGTCCGATCACGAATGCGACCTCATCCACCTTGTCACCGGCCACGGTGGCCAGGTCTTCCACCAGCCTTTGTACGATCGGTTTGCCTGCGATAGGCAGAAGTGGTTTGGCCGTGGTATGTGTGTGCGGACGCATGCGTTTGCCCATGCCCGCCATTGGTACGATTATCTTCATGCTTTTCCTTCGCTCAACGGGTGCCGGTATGGCCGAAACCACCTTCCCCGCGTTCGGTGGCGCGAAGGTCCGGAACTTCTTCGAGATCGATCCGCAAATATCGGGCTATCACCAGCTGCGCGATGCGTTCACCCGGCTTTATTTCGAACGGCTCCTGCCCGAGATTGATGAGGATCACGCCGATCTCCCCGCGATAATCAGCATCGATCGTACCGGGAGAATTCAGCACGGTGATGCCATGTTTCAGCGCCAGGCCGCTCCTTGGTCGCACCTGCGCCTCGGTGCCCTCAGGCAATTCAATGTAAAGACCTGTCTTCACCAATACCCGGGCACCGGGCGCCAGGGTGATCGGTGTTCCCAGATCGGCGCGCAGATCCATGCCCGCGCTGTGTGGTGTGGCATAGGAAGGCACCGGCTGCCTGCCTTTGTTCACGATCCGTACGTTGATCCTTGTCATGCAGGTGCCTTGCTCTTCAATAGTCCCATGATCCGGTAGCTCATGTCCATGAACAGGATCTTGGGGTTCGCGTTCCGCTCGATATGGTGGTGCGCATCCTCCAGCGCAAGCCGTATCCCTTCCGCATTGTTCTGGTGCAGCAGCTTGCTGAACCTCACCACGAAATCGTTCTCCTCACCCTCCGATCGCACCAGCTCGGGCACCTGCTGCCATTGAAGCACGCATTGCCTGATCAGCTGCAGCGCATAACGCAGGAACGACTTCTGTTTCTCACGGCCCAGTTTCTGGAACTTCTCGGTGAATTCGCCGGTCTCCACCACGCTGCGGTTGAAGCACGCACGGAGCCAGTCGCGGAAGAAGCCGAACAGTTCCTCTTCCCCTTTTTCAGCCATGGAGATCGCTTCGAGCAGGTCGCCTTCGCTGCGCAGGCCGATCATCTCCGCTTCACTGCGTGAAAGGTCCGGGAACTTCTCCAGCAATGCACCGGCGATCGAGATCGGTGGGATCGGTGGCACTTTTATGAGCTGTGTACGGCTGATGATCGTGGCCAGGAGCTGATCGGGATCATCGGATACAAGCAGGAAGACCGTTCGTGGCTCGGGCTCTTCGAGGATCTTCAGCAGGTTGTTAGCCGCTTCCTTGTTCATGAACTGGGGCATCCACATCAGCATCACCTTGTACCCGCCCCGGAACGATCGAAGCGAAAGCCGTTGTTGGATCTCGCGCGCGATATCGATCCCAACGATCAGTTGCTTGTTCTCACTTCCGATCTCATCGCGCCATCGATCGGTGTCGAAATACGGTTCCCTGGCAACAAGTGATCGGAACAAGGGCAAAAAGCGATCGCAGGTCTTCGGCTTCTTCTCTTCGATGAAGATCGGGAAAGCGAGATGCAGGTCCGGATGCTCAAGCTTTTGCACCTGCACGCAGGGAACACAAGTACCACAACTATCACCCAATTCCCGGTCGGCACATAGCAGGTACTGGGCGTAAGCGAGCGCCAGGGGAAGGTTGCCACTGCCGCGCGGACCCATGAACAATTGCGCGTGCGCCACACGGCCTTCACGGATGTTGCCGATCAACTTCGCCTTCAACTCCGCATGGCCGATCACCTTCGAGAAACGCATCGCGCGAAGGTAATCCGCAGCTGGCGTGCCCCCGATCGAAGCCCTAAATTCGCACC
>JAEZDL010000080.1 GCA_023418095.1 Bacteroidota bacterium | reverse complement strand
CCTTCCCAGATGATCGCGACCTGGTCACCGCGCTTCTTCAGATGGCGGTCGATGCAGTTGTGCGAGACATTGGTTTCGCCGTCCTCGAACCACTTGATCGACACTTTCCCCTTGAATGACGTGTTCTTGACCTTCGTGTAGGGCTTGAACCAGTCGATACGCTTGCCGTGCCTTGCCCAGAACCGGTCCGGGTTCTTCACGCTCTCCGCGTACCATTTCAGGTAGGTCTCGTTGTCGATGAGTGCGTTCTTCTTCCACGCGGCCTTGACCTTGTGGACGTGGACGTCGGACATGCCTTCTCCCCCAACATGGCGGTCTGGCACCGCGCGGGGCGCGGGTGCCGTCTGGACTCGCGGCATTATTACCAAACGCAGCGCTGCCACAACATTAGACGTTCGCAGCGGCGGCCACACCGCTGCCGCCGCAGCAGCGCTCGCTGTCAGCATCAGGGGAAGGTGAGTGCTAACAGCATGAAATGGAAGGACAAATTCCCGATATCGGCCGCAGCCGCAATAGACATCCGGAAAATCAGCCGCAATCCTGTCGCCGCAACATGACGACGATGCGGAGACCACATGCGCTCTCATGCCGAGACCGAAATGATGCTGAAGGGGTACGGCCTCACCACGGCCGAAATCCTATACCGGATGCCCGACCATCCGGGGCTCCTCCAAAGCTTCATCTGGCAGCACTACGACCTGGCCCCGAAATTTCCCGAACTGCTGCGCTTCATAGAGTTCTGGAAGCGCAAGCTGGAGGGCCCGCTCCATTCGGTGACGTACACGCACCGCCGGCTCATTGCCCCGAACGAATGGCGCAATGTGTCCGGCGAGTTGATGCTGCACTAGTCTCCGGCCGCGTCAGCCCTGCCTTCGCGCCATGAAGGCGAGCCGCTCGAAGAGATGCACGTCCTGCTCGTTCTTGAGCAGGGCGCCGTGGAGCTTCGGCAGTGCGTTCTTCGGGTCGGCGCGTAGGTCGGCCGGATCGATGTCATCGGCGACCAGCAGCCTGATCCAGTCCAGCGCCTCAGAGGTCGAGGGCTTCTTCTTGAGCCCAGGTACGTCGCGGACCTCATAGAACTGCGTCAGGGCCGCGCGAACGAGGTTCTGCTTGATGCCCGGATAATGCACCTCGACGATGCGGGCGAGTGTCTCGGCATCCGGGAAGCGAATGTAGTGGAAGAAGCAGCGGCGCAGGAACGCGTCCGGAAGCTCCTTCTCGTTGTTGGACGTGATGATGACGATGGGCCTCTGGCGGGCGCGGATCGTCTCGCCGGTCTCGTAGACATAGAACTCCATCTTATCGAGCTCCTGCAGGAGGTCGTTCGGGAACTCGATGTCGGCCTTGTCGATCTCGTCGATGAGCAGGACCACACGGCGGTCGGCGGCAAAGGCCTCCCACAGCTTGCCCTTGCGGATGTAGTTGCGGATGTCGTTGAATCGGTCGTCGCCAAGCTGGCTGTCTCGCAGGCGGCTGACGGCATCGTATTCGTAGAGGCCCTGCTGCGCCTTGGTCGTGGACTTGACGTGCCATTCGAGCAGGTCGAGCCCAAGCGCGGCCGCCACCTGTTTCGCCAACTCGGTCTTGCCGGTGCCCGGCTCGCCCTTGACCAGCAACGGCCGCTCCAGCGCGATGGCCGCGTTCACCGCAACCATCAGATCCTTGTCGGCCACGTAGGCGGCCGTACCTTCGAAACGCATTCCGTTCATCCTCGAGCCGATTTCGCGGGGGAACCTATGGGCGCGTGGCACGGCACGCAAGCATGACCGTCGGAATTGAACGGGGTCACTGGTCGCGCATGGCCAACGGTACTATATTGATGGAGGCGGTCTGCGCTTCCCGACAGGAGTAACTTTTCCCCGGGGCCTTACTGATCCCTAGGGAGCTGTCCCTGGCCGGACCCGTGGGTTCGGACACACGGCGCCCACCTACTTTGTAGGCACCCGGGATCAACCTCTCCATCGGTTGTCGTGGATCGCCGCTCTCAACCCAGTCCGCGCTTCTCCATCATCGCCTCGGGCGAGGGCATCCTCCCGCGGAAAGCGGTGTAGAGTTCCTCAGGATCGCGGGTGCCGCCAGCGGCGTAGATGTTCTCCCTCAGCCTGCGCGCAAGCTCCGGATCGAACACGTCTCCGGTCTCCTCGAAGGCCTTGAACGCGTCAGCATCCAGCACCTCCGACCACATGTATGAATAGTAGCCGGCCGAATAGCCGTCGCCGGCGAACACATGGCCGAAATGCGGAGTCCGGTGGCGCATCACGATGGCGTCAGGCATTTCCAGCGCTTCAAGAGTCTCCGCCTCGAAGGCCATCGGATCCTGCGGCGCGTCGCTGCGGGCGTGATAGGCCATGTCCACCAGCGCGGAGGACGTGAACTCCACCGTGTTGAAGCCGGCGCCGAAATTGCGCGCGGCCAGCATCTTGTCCAGCAACTCCTTCGGCATCGGCTGGCCGGTGCGGGCATGGAGGGCATGCTTTTCGAGAACCGCCGGCACGGTAAGCCAATGTTCGTAGAGCTGTGACGGCAGTTCCACGAAGTCGCGGCTCACCGACGTTCCGGAGACCGAAGGCCAGGTCGCCTCGCTGAGCATGCCGTGCAGCGCATGGCCGAACT
>JAEZDL010000023.1 GCA_023418095.1 Bacteroidota bacterium | reverse complement strand
ATAATATCCTCAGCGGCCTTGAAATCGGCGATCACACCATCCTTCAGCGGACGAACGGTCTTGATGTTCTCATGCGTTTTGCCGTGAATCTGCTGCGCCTGTCTTCCCACGGCGATCACTTTGCCGGCCGTGCGATTGAGCGCCACGATGCTCGGTTCATCCACTACCACCTTGTCGTTGTGGATGATCAGCGTGTTGGCGGTGCCAAGGTCTATCGCGATCTCTTGTGTGAAGAAGTTGAACCAGCCCATGAGCCTGATCGTTCAGTGTTTGAAATGGCGGTTTCCGGTGAGGCACATGGCCAAGCCGTTGCTGTTGCAATAGTCGATGCTCTCCTGATCGCGGATGCTTCCACCGGGCTGCACCACCGCGGTTATGCCGGCCTTGTGCGCGATCTCCACGCAATCAGGGAATGGGAAGAACGCGTCGCTGGCCATTACCGCCCCTTGCAGCGGAAAGGTGAATTTCACGGCCTTCGCGATGGCCTGTTGAAGGGCATCCACGCGGCTGGTCTGGCCGGTGCCGCTCGCGAGCAGCTGATCGCCTTTCGCGAGCACGATCGCATTGCTCTTCGTATGCTTCACCAGGATGTTGGCGAAGACCAGATCACGAAGTTCACCGGCATCGGGAGCTTTGGTTGTGACTGATCGCATCTGGCCGGGGCCTTCAACGGCGGTATCCTTGGATTGCACGAGCAGCCCGTTCAACGCGGATCTTACTTCCAGGTTACGGCCGCTGGACGCGACAGGCCTGCGTTCAAGGATCACACGGTTCTTCTTCTTCTGAAGAATATCCAGCGCATCCTGGTCATATGCCGGTGCGGCTATGATCTCGAAGAAGATCGTATCGATCGCGGCGGCTGTTTCTGCGTCGATCCTTGAATTGGTGATCAATACACCGCCGAAGGCGCTCACCGGATCGCCGGCCAATGCCGCATCCCACGCTTCCTTCAACGATGGCCTTACAGCAGCGCCACACGCGTTGTTATGTTTCAGGATAGCGAAGGGGACACCTTCGATCGTGCCCATGTCATCGATCAGGCGAACTGCGGCATCGAGGTCCAGCAGGTTGTTGTAGCTGAGCTCCTTGCCGTGCAACTGGCGGAACATGCCGTTGAGATCACCACGAAAACCGCCCGTTTGATGCGGGTTCTCACCGTAGCGCAGCACATGCTCGGGTCCGGCGTCCGAAAGATCATCCGATCCTTCACCGGCGAACCACCCATGGATCGCGCTGTCGTAATGCGAGCTTACCGCGAATGCGCCAGCAGCGAATTTCCTCCGTTCAGCATAGGTCGTGCTGGCGTTCCGATCCCGCAGGATCCGGAGCAGTTCCGGGTAACCGGCTTGCGAAGGAACGATCACCACATCCTTGTGGTTCTTGGCAGCGGCACGGATCAGCGCGATGCCTCCGATGTCGATCTTTTCGATGATCGATGCCTCACTTCCGCCTGCGGCAACGGTCTGTTCGAACGGATACAGATCCACGATCACAAGGTCGATCGGTGGGATATGATATTCTTCGAGCTGCGCCACATCACTCTCCAGATCACGACGGCCAAGAATGCCGCCGAACACTTTCGGATGCAACGTTTTCACCCGTCCGCCGAGGATGCTCGGATAGGTGGTGAGTTCTTCCACGGGCGTCACCTTCACGCCGAGGCCTTCAATGAATTCCTGCGTGCCGCCGGTTGAATACAGGTGGATGGATGCGCGATCCAACTCCCGGATGATCGGTTCCAATCCATCCTTGTGGAAGACCGAAATAAGTGCGCTCTGGATCCGTTTTTGCCCGTCCAATGTGCTTTGCGTGCGTGTTCGCCCGGCTTTTCCGGCGCAAGTTTACGTCACGGAAATGGCGATCCAAGGCGCGCAGGCCGCACGTTTCACAGAGGTTACCAACATTGTTACCCACGATTGCTGCGATCGCGATCAGAACCGAAGGCCTACACCAAGGTGGAAGTTCAGTACACGCGTGCCCGAGTTGAGCGTCCCGAAGGAAACATCGCCCTGATCGGAGATCTCGATGGTGGATGGATCGACGTATTGCACAGGCCCGCCGTTCAGTCTTTCAGCACGCGCTTCGATGTAGAACATCTGCGTCGGTGCGACCTGGATACCGGCCGCCCAGCCGTGGCTCCAAACGAATTCATTCGAGTTGCGTTGCTCGAAGTATGGCTGATCCATGCCATCCACCATCACGCGTGTGCGCGTGGTGAACTGTCGTGCGCCGATCAATCCTTCCACGTACGGGCTGATCTTCCCGTTGAATGGTTTGAGACGCAACAGTCCATGGTACCCGAAGATGTTGCTGTGGACGCGTAGATCGCCGGTGGCGACCTCGAGGTATTCATCTTCGATCGGGATCTCCTTCGATCCGCCGCCCATCCTTCCCCACGCGAAGTCGAAACCCCAATCAAATGGCAGCAGCTTCATCGGCATCGTGAGATCACCGCTCAAGCCCATGATCTCGCGGCCCCAGGTATCGTTGAATTCACCGATCGGGAAGCCGGCCTCAAAACCTCCGCTCAGCGTTACAGGCCGTCGTTCCAACTGAGCGTTCGCGGTGCCGGCGATCAAGGCGATCGCGATGGCGAGGATCGGCTTATTCATCTCTTTGCTTCTTGGCTGGATCGATTTTTCAGATCCCATGCCGGGGACGCGAAGCCTACATTTGGCGCGGGTTCCAGAAGGTTGATGAATATGGATGCATGGGTTGGATCGGTGGATGGCGGGCTTTGGGGACTTTTCTTCAGTTGCTTCCTGGCGGCCACGATACTGCCGTTCAGTTCCGAAGCGGTCCTTGCCGCCATGGCGATGGGGCCTTGGAGCACATTGGCACTTTGGGCGGTCGCCAGTGCTGGCAACTGGCTCGGCGGATCGACCTGTTATGCGATCGGCCGCATGGGCAGCATCGATCGGATCGGGAGCTGGTTGCGGATGGATCCAGCGAAAGTGCTTCGCTACGAGCGATCGGTGGGCAGATACGGATCATGGCTCGCCCTGCTCACCTGGGTGCCGCTGATCGGCGATCCGCTCGCAGTGGCCCTCGGCATGGGAAAAGCCCCCGTGTTGCCGGTAATGGTGCTCATGCTCGCCGGCAAGGCATTGCGCTACTTCGTGGTGCTCCAGGTGCTGCGTTGATCCACGATCAAGGCATCTGCTGCTGGACCACGTTGGTGGGCACCACGCCTCCAACAGTGCTCAGGATCACATCGCGATCGTTGCCCGCTCCGGTGTATTTCACCACACCATCCAGATTCACATCTGCACCGTAATAACCGTTCTGGCTCGCCGTGGGCACGACCCCTCCGAGCAACGCGATGATCAGGTCGCGATCATTGGCCTGGCCCGAGAACTTCACCATATGGTCGCCGTTCGTGTTGCCGGCCCATAGCCGCGAAGCTCCATTCGAAATGCGCCGGGCATTGGTGCCGTATGTGCTCGTTCCGCCTGCACGGAAATCCACCGTTGAACCGCTGCTGGTGAGCGGCACAGCGGCCGCTGTCATGCAGGGCAGGTGATTGCGATGCCTTACGGAAACGAAGTATGAAGCCGGGGGCACGCAGAAGTTGATCTGGCTGGCGCCATCATCGGGGCTCACAACGGTGCCATCACGGCGCAAAAGACCCGCACGTGTGGTCACTATCTGGCTCGGATCGGCTCCCAGCCTGAGTTCGACCAGCACCCAGTCCACGATCGCGCTGTTGCCGGAGACAGCAAGTCTTGCCGAACTCGTAGTAAGAGTTCCATCTACATCGAACCCCATGGTGGTGTACGGTTCCTGGATCGGCACAAGACCAAGCACCCTCAGGTCATCACGCATTATCTGTTGCGCTTCGGAATAGGCGCCATCCAGCCATAATTGTATGTTCGCCTTCACTCCGGTCGCACAGGGATCGTTCACGGTGGAGAATTCGCCCGAGGTGGAATAGAGCGAACTGCCGCCGGAGCAATTCGCGCGCACCTTGAATTGATAGGCCGTACCGGGAAGCAGATCGTTCAGCGTATGGCTCGTACCGGCGATGTTCCCTGTCGTATTCCAATTGGGGGCACTGGCCTGCTTCCATTGCACGTTGTAGGAACCTGCGCCCTGCGTGCTGTTCCATTGAACGAGTGCCGAAGTGGTGGTAATGTTCGTGGAGGTAAGACCCTGCGGTGTGCCGCAACCTTGTGCGCCTGATATGGAAACCGCCAGGTTGTAGCACACGAGAGAGTTGTACGTCGCATTCCAGCCATACACGTGGATGTAATAGGTGCCCGGCGCTGCATTGCTGTATTGGATCGATTCCGCAGTGGTGCCTCCGTTCTGTGAAATGGCGATCTGGGAACCGCTCGAGTTCAGGAGCCGCAGATCGAAATCCTCGGAGACATTCGTCATGAAGATGTTGATGTTCGCCGTTTGGTCCAGGGTGATCTGGTAATGATCCACGTCGGTTGAATTGGCGATCAATGCGTTGAAGTTGGCCGGAAGCTGAAGTGTCGCGGCAGCGCCGATCGAGTTGTTCGGCTCGAGCGCATCGGTGCAGGGAACGATCGTGGTTAATGAACCGGTGGCGGACCAGGGTGATGTTGCACCGGAACAATTCGACAGCACGCGGTAATTGTAGGTGGTACCCTGGGCAAGCCCTGTGAGTTGATGGCTTGTTCCGCTGATCCCTGCAACGGTGGTCCAAAGCGAACCCGAAGCGAGTTTCCATTGCAGGTCGTACGAGATGGCGTTCACGTTGCTCCAGCTGATCGTGGCGGAATTGCTCGTTACGGTGGCCGATACAGGAGGCGGATCGCAACTGCTGCCGCACGTGGCGAGGCATGAAGCACCGTTGATGGCGTTGGTGATCACCGCTGTGGGTTGAGGCCCGAAACCGTTGGCGAACTTGATCGTGGTGCCGGTGAGGTGGCAATAGCTCATGATGGTACCGCCTACGCTGGAGGAAGGGATCGGGCCTTGTGCGCACCCTCCTTCACTGTAGCCGGCCGCCTGGCCGCAGCCATCGATCGCGGTATTGTTCCCGTTCCATGCGCATGCATGCGTGTGCTTCGAACCCAGGTTGTGGCCCTGTTCGTGGGTCACCACTTCAACGCTCCAGCTATAGGTGGGCACGTTGTTGAACGAAGCATCGATCCCGCTGTAGCCCATTCTGTACTGCGTACCGCTGCAAAGTGTGTTCAACCACGCGATGCCTCCATAATTCCCAAGGTCTATCAGGTGGGCCAGATCGCCGTTGAAGCTCGTGCGCAGATCACCGAACTGATCCAACCGGCCGGAACTGCTTGTGGCGTTGTAAGGGCTTGCCGAGCTCCATACGAAAAGCTGCGAAAGCAGTACATCGATGCCATCGTTATCGAAAAGAGCCGAGCTCTGGTTGAAAAGTCCGGTGGCATAGTTGGTGGCGTTCGCGACGCTTCCCTTGTTCTGTACGATATCATAGGCGATCTCCCAATACAGGTTCACGCAACGCACGGTGCGTTCGCCTTCCTGCAGGGTGACCTCTTCTTCCGAATAACCACGGCCATCATCAGGTGTGGCGCACACGGCGCCCGAGGTGCCGCGCAGCGCATTCTCGTGGTAGAGTACATGAAGCCCTTCGGGTGCGTGATCGAAGCGGCCGATGATCCGCTCCCCGGTCTGATCGCCGATGATGCCCATCAATTCATTCTCGAAGATGCTGATCGCGGCAAGCGTTCCCTGCGAATCGCGGATGATGCCGCGATAGTGGAGCCCCTCGGGCAGCGCCATGTGCTCTCCGCCGGAGACAGTGATCTCGAAGTCAGGACTTGTTACGTTAACCTTTTGCAGATCGAGCAGGATCGATCCTTCCACGCTTGGAATGGCGAGCGCGATGTGTTCGGGCCCGGAAGCCAGCAAAGTGGCCGCGACCGCTGGATCGAAGCGCAGCACTTCGGCCTTTGTGCAGGCTTTCATCCAAAGTGTATCGTTCGCAGGTGAAGCTTCGATCCGATCGAAAAGATCGAACGGACGGAACTGGATGCCCTGCGTCTTGAGCGCTCCGATCCGTTCGGCTACACGCCCGATCCGGGATACCTGGGCGAACGTGACGTTATAGATAAGGAGGATGGCCGTGGCCGAGAAGAAAGCTCGCATGTAGTTGATCGATCGGCGCACGAGGGAGGCAGCGCCATTTGTTACTGCAATTTACCAAGGATCGGTGGATCCACAGGAATGGAAGGCCCGTGCTCAGTAGGCTTTTACGCCAGAGCATGGGATTCTTGCGCTGAGCCGCTCATGATCCTCGACGAACGATCGAAAAATATTCGGCCCCGGAAGCACCCGGTTTCAGGAGATCTGTGGTCCGGAACCATTTCCAGCGGCCACGGGGACCTTCTTCGCAAGCTTTCTACGCTCCAGGAACCACCATTTGGGCGCATCCTTCCTTTTCTGGTTCTGTTGCCACATCTCGACCAATCGATCCTGCAGCATGAAGGTGGCTTCATCAACGCTATCGGCAACGAACACGAATTTCAATTCCTCCCGTCCGATCGTTCCGGCCTCGATCATGAGCTCTATCTGCTGCAACACCGGTGCCCAGTATTCCTTGCCGTAAAGCAGGATCGGGAAGTTCTTCACCTTTCCTGTCTGGATCAATGTTACGGTCTCGAAAAGTTCGTCCATGGTACCAGCGCCACCGGGCATCACCACGAAACAGATGCTGTAC
>JAEZDL010000014.1 GCA_023418095.1 Bacteroidota bacterium | reverse complement strand
CCGAGGTCGACTTCCTTGCTTTCGAGGGTGTCGTTCGTGGTCTTCTTGCTCATCGTGATCGTACCGCTGGAACGTTGCTCCGGCGGGCGGCAAAGGTAATTTTTTTCACCATATGCACAGGTGCGGCGGCGGGTTTGGGCCATACTTTTCAACTTCGCGTGGCTGGATCATGAAAACCTTCCACGGCCTGCCTTCAGGGACAGCCCGCACGCTACGGCCGTGTACCTTTGTGATCGGTACATGAGCTTTCATCTTTCCCGGCTTCGCATCCTCAATTTCCGCAATCACCGCGAGATCGATATCGAACTCGGGCCGGAGGTGAATTGTTTTGTCGGTCCCAACGGCGTGGGCAAAACGAATCTGCTCGATGCCGTGCATTACCTCTCGCTGAGCAAGAGCTATTTCGACAGTGGCGACGCGCACAATATCCTGCATGGCGAAGATCTGTTCATGCTGCAGGGTACGATCCATACCGATGCCGGCGACGACCTTATACTTTGCAGTGTGCGCAAAGGTCAGCGCAAAGTCCTGAGCCGCAACAAGAAGGAATACGACCGGCTCGCCGATCATATTGGGCGCTATCCGGTGGTGATGATCACCCCGTACGACGGTACGCTGATCCTGGAAGGTTCCGATGTGCGCCGGCGCTTTCTTGATGGGCTGATCTCGCAGTTCGACAAGAATTACCTGGAATCGCTGATGCGTTACAACCGCGCGTTGCAGCAGCGTAACGTTATGCTGAAGCGTTTCGCGGAACATGGCGGTGGAAGTCTGGAGGCCCTGGAGCCGTGGGACGATCAATTGCAGATCCATGGAACCGCCGTACACGCGGTGCGATCGGAATTCATGGAACAGATCACCGCGCTGCTCGGTGAACATTACAAGGGGATCAGTTCAGGTCCGGAGCAAGTGGCGATCCAATACCAGAGCGCACTTGCCGAAAATGCGATGAGCGATCTGCTGCGCAATGCGTGGGAACGTGATCGGCTGGCGCAACATACCACGGCCGGTATCCATAAGGATGATCTGATCTTCACGATCGATGGCCAGCCGCTGAAGCGCTACGGATCGCAAGGCCAGCAGAAGACCTACCTCATCGCGCTGAAGCTGGCGCAGTTCGATCTTACACAGAAGCGGAGCGGGATACGCCCGATCCTGTTGTTGGACGATATCTTTGACAAGATCGATCCACAGCGTATGCGTCACCTATTGAAGCTGCTCAGCGACATGCGATTCGGCCAGGTGCTGATCACCGATACCGATGCGGAACGGTTGCACAAGGCGCTGGACGGGCTCGATCTGGATGTGCGCTTCTTCCACTTCACTCACCGGAACCACGTGGGCCATGAAACGATCGAACGAACAGTCCCTTAAGCAGGCCGTCGATCACATGATCGATGCGTTCGGCATGCGCCCGAAGATGGATGAGCTGGATATCGCCAGCACGTGGGACAATGTGGTTGGCGCCATGGTGGCGCGGCATACGGTAAGCATCCGGTTGCGCTACGGAAAACTTCATGTGAAGGTCGATTCGGCGCCGCTACGTCACGAACTTGGCTTCATGCGCGACGCACTGAAGGAAGTGCTGAACAAACGCGCGGGCAAGCCGCTGGTTCAGGAGATCATTCTGGAGTGAAGAGATGATCTCCGTCAGTTCAGGAATTTCATCGCCTCCCGAAATTTGGATCGATGCAGATCCTGGAAATGAACGGGCTCCGATCGGAGCTTCTGGCCAAATACGATATTCCCACGCCGCGCTATACGAGTTATCCAACCGTGCCGTACTGGGACGGAAAGATCACAGGTGAAGAATGGCAGGATCATGTGAAGAAAGCGTTCGATCGCTCGAATTCCATCGAAGGGATCAGCCTTTACCTGCATCTGCCTTTCTGTGAAAAGCTCTGTACGTATTGTGGTTGCAACAAGCGGATCACGAAGAACCATGCGGTGGAGGAGCCTTACATCGCTGCGTTGCTGGATGAATGGCGGCAATACAGGGAGATCTTCGGTGGAAAGCCGCGGATCGCTGAACTGCATCTTGGCGGAGGCACACCCACCTTCTTCAGTCCGGAGAACCTCGATTGGTTGTTGAATGGGATCCTGAATGAAATTGAGATCGTGCCCGGAGCGGTCTTCAGCGTGGAAGTTCATCCGAACTATACCGATCGGGAGAAGTTGCAGGCCATGTACGATCACGGTTTCCGGCGGATCAGTGTGGGCGTGCAGGATCTTGATCGCAAGGTGCAATTCGTGATCAACCGGATACAGACCTTCGAGAGAACGAAAGAGACCTTTGATCTGGCGCGCGAGATCGGTTATACATCGATCAATGCGGACATCATTTACGGATTACCGCTTCAGACGCGAGAAAGCGTTCAACATACGATCGAAAAAGTGAACGAGTTGCGGCCCGAGCGGATCGCCTTCTACAGCTATGCGCATGTTCCATGGAAGAGCAAGGCGCAGCGGCGCTACACCGAAGCCGATCTGCCCTCGGGCGAAGAGAAGCGCGGGCTTTATGAGTTGGGAAGTTCCATGTTGATGGAGCAGGGTTATCTCCCGATCGGGATGGATCATTTCGCGTTGCCGGAGGATGAACTTTCGATCGCCAATGCGAACGGAACAATGCACCGGAATTTCATGGGCTACACACCGCGCCACACCGAATTGCTGATCGGACTTGGCGCATCGAGCATTTCGGATACCGGCACCGCCTTCATGCAGAACGTGAAGGAAGTGGAGGAATATGAAGCGATCGTGAATGAGGATCGGCTGCCGCTTTTGAAGGGACATGCACTTTCAGCGGAGGATCTTTTCTTCAGGAAGCAGATCAGCGCATTGATGTGCAGACATTCCACCACGTGGGGATCGGAAAATTCCAGATCGATGGATGCCGTTCGCGATCGATTGCAGTCGATAGTGGAAGATGGATTGGTGGAACTTGGCGAGCGCAGGATCGAAGTGACGAAGGCCGGGGAACCGTTCCTGCGCAACATCGCGATGTGCTTTGATGCGCGACTTTGGGCCGATCGGCCCGCTACGCCGGTATTCAGCCGGTCCATCTGATCCCGGGATCACCATAATGGATCGAAGGCAGGCAAGCCTTTGGAGCCTTATCCGCATGAACATGAACAGGTTGATGCTGATAACTTCTAAATTGCACTTCCATTCCATCGGCGAAAATGTATCAGTCGCTTGCGATCGCATTGAAAATGCTGCTGGTAGGCGCATGCCTTCTCACCGCCATCACCGGCCGGGCGCAGGTGGTGATCAATGAGATCTGCGCGAGCAATCGCACCGTATTCACCGATGGATTCGGCGATCGGGATGACTGGGTCGAACTCTACAACCTTACCGCCGCTCCGATCAACATCGGTGGCTGGTACCTCACGGATAAGACGAGCGAACCAACGAAATGGCAGATCCCACCGGGTGTGACCATTCCTGCCAACGGCCATCTGCTCTTCATCTGCAGTGGCCGCGATGCGTTCGATGGCGCGCGATGGCACACCAATTTCGGCATTTCGCAAGTGGAGGAGGAGCGCATCACTCTTACGAACAGCGCCCTCATAACCGTTGATTCCTACAAACTGCTCACGCAGACACAACGGAACCACAGCCACGCAAGGCTCGTGAGCGGAGGCCTTGTCTGGGGAAAGTCCACGGCACCGACCCCGGGGACCGCGAACAGCAACACGTTCGA